>NZ_JAQOSR010000300.1:0-5196 GCF_046718885.1 Bradyrhizobium sp. UFLA01-814
CCTTCATTCATCGCAACGATGCCGCGCATATCGCAGGCGTGATGACCGACACCGTCGCGATCTTCGGCGCGGAGCGCTGCCTGTTCGGCTCCAACTTTCCGATCGAGAAGCTGTGGACCAGCTATCGCGATCTCATCGCCGCTTTCAAGACGGCAGCCGAACGGCTCAGCCCCGCACAGCGCGACGCGGTCTTCAGCACGACGGCGGCGCGGGTCTATCGGCTGCAGCCATAGCCGCACCGCGGCCACGAACACGACAGCGAACACGAATTGGGAGGGAGACAGATGCCGTTGGAGATCAAGATTCTGGACTATGGCGATATCGAGCTGGAATCGAGCTTCCTCGTGCTCGGCCACAATTGCGGCCGCACCCGCCGCGTGCTGACGCTCGGCTTCCTGATCCTCGGCGGCCCCTACCCCGTGCTGGTCGACACCGGCTATCGCTCCAACCAGATCATGGAGACGCTCGGCATGCGCGGGCTCCAGTTCCACGAGAACATGATCGAGAACCAGCTCGCCCGCCACGGCGTGCGGATGGGCGACGTCCGCTTCGTCTGCCACACCCATCTGCACATCGACCATGCCGGCAAGGACGACCTGTTCCCGATGAACACCACCGTCGTGCTGAACCGCAAGGAGCTGGAATACTCCGTCTCCGGCCTGATGCATCCCCAGTACCCGGCGCCCGACATCAAGCACCTGATCGACCGCCTGCACACCAAGAGCGCGCTGCGCTTTCTCGACCTCGAAATCACCGGCCCGGTCGAGCTGATGCCGGGCGTCTATTGCGATGCCGCCAACGCCCACACCGAAGGCTCGATGAACATCCACGTTCACACCGCCGACGGCATCGCCACGATCTGCGGCGACGTGATCTATGATTTCAACGACCAGATCGTGAATCCCTTCAATGAAATCCACGACGCCGAGCCGCGCACCACCGGCAACCACGGCACCAGCAAACGCGCCGAGAAGGCCGCGATCAAGAAGCTGCTCTCGAGCTCACGCTATCTGCTTCCTGTGCATGATCGCCCGGCCAAGATCGAAGGCGGCATGGTGGTCGGCCGCCTGCATGACCAGGTACCCGGGCCTGTCGTGCAAAGCCTGCCGCAGCGCAACTGGTTCCCGGCGTAGAGGATCGAGGCGATGACGCATGTCACGCTGCGCAGCGAGTTCGAAGGCCTGATTGATCCCTACGCGCCGGTCGGCCAGGTCGGGACCGGCTTCGATTTCACGGAGGGACCGATCTGGCATCCGCTCGATCACTTCCTGCTGTTCTCCGACATGCCGGGCGACGTGCGCAGGCGCTGGGATGCGCGGCGCGGCGTGGTCGAGGTCAAGCGGCCGTCAAACAAATGCAATGGCATGACCTATGACGCGGACCTCAATCTGATCGTCTGCGAGCACGCAACCTCCTCGCTGATCTGCGAGCGGCCCGACGGGCGGCGCGAGGTGCTGGCCTCGCATTACGAGAACCAGGAGCTCAACAGTCCGAACGACGTCTGCGTGCATTCCTCGGGCGCGATCTATTTCTCCGATCCCTGGTACGGCCGGATGCCAGTCTATGGCGTCGAACGGCCACGCCAACTCGGCTTCCAGGGCGTCTATCGCGTGCCGCCCGGCGGCGGCGCGCCGAAACTGCTGGTCGACCGCTATTTGTTCGAGCAACCGAACGGGCTGTGCTTCTCGCCCGACGAGCGCATCCTCTATGTCAACGACACCGTGCAGGCGCTGATCCGCGCCTTCGACGTCAACGCCGACGGCTCGCTTACCAATCCGCGCGTGTTCGCCTCCGGCATCCGCTCCGAGCTCGAGCCCGGCCTGCCCGACGGCATGAAGTGCGACCAGCGCGGCAATGTCTGGGTCACCGCGCCCGGCGGCGTCTGGGTCTATTCGCCCGGCGGCGACCTGCTCGGCAAGGTGCGCCTGCCCGAGCTCGTCGCCAACCTCGCCTGGGGCGGCGCCGACTTCCGCACGCTCTATCTGACCGCCACCCATTCGGTCTATGCGATCCCGACCAAGGTCGGCCCACGCCACGAGCCCTATATGAGCGGCAAGCGCGGCGGCGCGGGTGCTGCCACATCGTCCACGCCTGCGCCGAACCTGACCGCCGGCGAGATGCAGCTCGATCCGCAACGCTGCGCGATGATCATCCAGGACATGCAGAACGACGTCGTCATGGACGGCGGCGCGTTCGCCGAGTCCGGCGCGCCCGCGCACGCCCGCCAGCAGCATGTCGTCGAGAATGTCCGCCGCGTGGCGGAGGCTGCGCGAGCGCGCGGCGTCGCCATCATCCATGTCTGGTTTGTCGTCGAGCCGGGCGCGCCCGGCGTCACTTTGAACGCGCCGCTGTTCGAGGGGCTGGTCGACAGCAAGGCGATGGTGCGCGGCAGCTGGGGCGCGGCACCGGTTTCGGGACTCGAGCCGCGCCCGGGCGACTTCGTGGTCGAGAAGATGCGGATGAGCGCCTGGGAGGGTACGCGGCTCGAGACCATCCTGAAGGCGACCGGCCGCGACATGATCATCAACACCGGGGCCTGGACCAACATGTCGGTCGAGCACACCGCGCGCACCGGCGCCGACAAGGGCTATTTCATGATCGTGCCGGAGGACTGCTGCTCGACCATGAATGCCGACTGGCACAATGCCGCGATCAACTTCGCGCTCCAGAACGTCTCCGTCGTGACCAACGCCAACACCGTGATCAAGGCGCTCGGCTAGGGAGGCGCGGTGCCGAAGCTGCTGCATCTTAACTGCTCACCGCGCCCCGATTCGGAATCGGCGGCCGGCGCGCGTGCCTTTCTCGATCGCTTCCGTCAGGCGCGGCCGGACTGGGAGATCGACGCGATGAACCTCTGGCGCGAGCCGATGCCGGAATTCGAGGGTTACCTGCTCGAGGCCAAATACGCCCGGATCGGCGGCAAGAGCTTCACCGATTCGCAGCACGACGCCTTCGCAATCGCCGAGCGCCTCGCGCTGCGGCTGTCGCTGGCCGATCGCGTGCTGATCTCGACGCCGATGTGGAATTTCGGCATTCCCTACAAGCTCAAGCAGTGGCTCGACGTCATCATCCAGCCCGGGCTCGCCTTCCGCTTCGATCCGGCGCAGGGCTATCTGCCGCTGCTCAAGGACCGCCCGACGATCGTGATCCTCGCAAGCGGCAGCGACTTCGTCACCGGCATGAACCGCGGCCGCATCGACATGGCAACACCCTATCTGCGCGAGGCGCTGCGCTTCATCGGCATCAGCGACGTGCGCTTCGTGCCGATCGGCCCGACCACCGGGCCCACCGAGCCGATCCGCGCCGCCCGCGAGGCGGCGCACCGCCGGCTTGCGGAGATGGCAGCGAGGTTTTGACGGATTCGCTTTTCCGTCGTCGTCCCTGCGAAGGCAGGGACCCATAACCACAGGGCTGTATTGTAGGAGTGAGCTGTGGCCCCAGCGCCGCAAGGCAATTCGCATTGGTGGTTATGGGTCCCGGGTCGCGCTTCGCTTGCCCGGGACGACACCAAGTTTGTTGCCCGGCCGGCGGACGTATATCCGCATTCTCGCGACAGCACTAACCCACCCTACGTTTCCGCGGCCGGAAAGACCAGCCTACACAACAACCCCGGCGCATTGTCGTGCAACTCGATCCGCGCGCCGTGCAGGCTCGCGACCGCCGCGACCAGGCTGAGGCCGAGGCCGTTGCCCGGCGTGTAGCGGCTCTGCTCGAGCCGGTAGAAGCGCTTGAAGACGCGGTCGTGCTGGTCGGCGGGAATGCCCGGGCCATCATCGGCGATCGAAATCACCGCACCGGTCTCGTCGTTGTCGCAGGTCACGGTCACCCGTCCACCCGGGCGGCCATGCTTGATGGCGTTGTCGACGAGATTGGCGATGGCGTCGAACAGCAGGTCGCGGTCGCCGGTGACCAGCACGGCCTGATCGCCGGCAAGATCGAGGCGCGTGGTCACCTGTTCGGCGGCGGCGTCGTAGAGTTCGACCACCTCGCCGGCGATCTCGACGAGATTGACGGTGCGGAACGCACCCTTGCGGGCTCGCGTCTCGATCTCCGAAATCCGCGTGATCGACGCGAACATCCCGAGCACTGCGTCGAGATCGGCGATGGTGTCGCCGATCAGCGCCGCATCCCCCTCCCCGCTCCGCGGGGCGTGATAGGCTTTCTCAAGCCGGCCGCGCATCCGGGTCAGCGGCGTGCGCAGGTCGTGGGCGATATTTTCGCTGACCTGCTTGACGTCCCCCATCAGGGTCTGGATCCGGTCCAGCATCAGATTGAGATTCTCGGCGACGCGATCCCATTCGTCATGGCTGCCGCGGAGCGGGATGCGCTGGTCGAGGCCGGAGAGCATGATGGCACGACTGGTCGCATTGATTGACTCGATCCGGCCGACCGTTCGCCGCGTGACGCCGATGCTGGCAGCGGCCGCAAGCCCGATGATCAGCACGACGACGGCAATGCCGGCGGCCCTGATCTGGGCCATGAAGCCGTCGAGATCGCTGATGTCGTGGCCGACCAGCAGCCGATCGCCGTTTGACAGGGTTTCCGTCACACCTCGCAGCAGGGAGGTTCCCGGGGAGAGCTGTGGCAGGGAGGCACGAAATTCAGCCCATCCCTTCTCGGCGGCGCCCGCCGGCCACTGCCTGAGATTTCCCGCCAGCACCGTCGATCCGGGACCGACCAACAAATACACATGATCGGCGAAGCCCTTGTCCGCGACGCGTTGCGCGATCAACGCGGTCAGGCCATCGCGGCCGGACCGCGCATAGGCGTCATCCAGGCTCGCCTGCTCGGTCATGATCGCGCGGTCGGACCTGTCGCGCACATAGGACAACGTCGACCAGTAGACATAGGCGAAGATCGCGGAGACGATCAGGCCGAATACACCGATGGCGATCAACGCCAGGCGGAACGTCGACGACTTGAAGGTCTTAGCCAGGAGCACGGAGGCAGTATCCGATGCCGCGGATCGTGTGGATCAGCGGGTAGGCTTGCTGGTCGTCGACCTTGCGGCGCAAACGCCCGACATAGACGTCGATGATGTTGGTCGAGGGATCGAAGTGCAGGTCCCACACATGCCGCAGCAGCATGGCGCGCGATACCACGCGGCCTTCGTTGCGCGCCAGATATTCGAGCAGCTGGAATTCCTTCGGCAGCAGCGGAATCTTGCGACCGTGGCGGCTCGCCGTGCGCGAAATC
>NZ_JAQOSR010000301.1:0-5173 GCF_046718885.1 Bradyrhizobium sp. UFLA01-814
ATGTTGAACCGTACAGTGATATCTATCGTCGACGACGACCAGCCCTATCGTGAGTCGATGCGGAAGCTCATAATGTTTCTGGGCTACATTGTCGAAGCGTTCCCGTCGGCGGCCGAGTTCCTGGCATCGCCTGTCTTGGCTGAAACCGCCTGCCTGATCACCGACGTCAGCATGCCCGGAATGACCGGACTCGAGTTGCACAGGCATTTGGTCGATGCAGGGTACCAGATCCCGACAATCCTCGTTACCGCCTACCCCGATGAGGTCATCAGGCATCAGGCTCTTAAAGACGGGGTTGCTTGCTACCTCAGCAAGCCGGTGGACGACGACCATCTCGAGCGATGCCTTCGTTCGGCTCTGCAGCCGGGCCGGCCCATTGAAGACAATTCATGAGTCGTCGTCCGCAGGCAGAGTGAACCGAAATACGGCTCCACAAGGTTCGTTTGCTTCTACCCACAACTTGCCCCCATGAGCGTGGATGATAGATCGGCATATCGACAACCCCATCCCTGTTCCGCTGGACTTCGTGGTGTAAAAGGCGTCGAAGATCCGATCCAAATGCTGCGCATCAATGCCCGGCCCCGAATCCCGTACGGCCACGAGGACGCCTGTCGGATCCTGCTCTGTGCCGATCAACAGCTCCCTTGCTCCATCTGCAACCAAGCTGATCGCCTCGACCGCGTTGAGAATCAGATTCAGCAAGACTTGCTGCAGCTGAATGCGATCACCCAGAACTGGAGGCAGTCCATCCACAAGCCGGGTTTTGACTGAAACCTCATTCCGATGTGTCACGCTCTGCGCCAATATGAGCACTTCGTTGATGGCCGCGTTGAGGTCAAAACACTCCTTCCGCGTTGGCGCTTTCTTGACGTGATCACGCATCCGTCCGACGATGTCCCTGGCCCGGTCCACGTCCCGGACGACACAACCGAGTGCTTCCCTGACCTCCCCCAGGTTTGGTGGATTCATTTCCAGAAAACGCACCCCCGCACGAGCATTGTTGCGAGCGGTCGCAATCGGATGCAGAATTTCGTGAGACAGCGAAGCTGCCAATTCCCCCATCATGCTCACGCGGTTGATGTGGGCGAAATCCAGCTCGAGCTGGCGCAGCTTTTCACGTTCCTCCTGTGCCAGCTTTCGTTCAGTCACATCGACGGTTGTGCTGATAACCTCAGCCAGCGTACCCCGGGGGGAAAACACGTGATAGCTGGTTCCTTCGACCCATTTGATCGTCCCATCCGGCAGGAGGAGTCTGAACTCGGTAATCAAATCTTTCTTCTGGTGCACGGCCCCCTGGACCGCGGCCCACACTCTGTCGCGGTCCTCCGGGTGAATGCGTTCCCACATACTTTGCCGGCTTGGAAGTCCTTGCAGCGGATCAAACCCCCAAATCCTGTAACTCTCATCCGACCAGTAGAGATAACGCATCGCTGTCGCGTCGTAGATCCAATTTCCGGTGCGGCTTAGCCTTTGTGCTTGGCTCAGCGCTTCCTCGGCCCGCTTGCGCTCCGTCAAGTCGAGTACGAATGCAAGGCCTTCGTCGCCTCCCTCCTTGAACAAAGCGGCGCCAATAAGCACGGGCACACGGCTGCCGTCTTTCCGAATATACTCCTTTTCGAAAGGCTGAACTCTACCGGTCGAGCTCAATTCTGCTTGAGTCAGCATGTCGCGCTCGCGCCATTCGGGCGGGGACAGCTCGGTCCAGCGCATACGGCCCGAAACCAAATCCTCGCGGTCATATCCCAAAATGCGTAGAAACGCGTCATTGGCTTCAAGAATTTGGCCTTCGCCGTCGGCGATGATGATTCCGATGATGTTGGCGTCGACCAAACGCCGAATCTTACCTTCGCGATCTGCGACGTCGCGATAGAGCCGCGAATTTTCCAGCGAGATCGCCGCCTGCGACGCGAGAACTTTCAGCACCGCGACGCGATCGGGTGTGAAGACGTAGGCCGCCAGGTTGTTCTCGAGGTAGAGCAAACCAGCAAGCGTGCCTTGTTTGAGCAACGGCAGGCAGAGAATTGAACGGGCGTGATGCTGATGAATGTACTTATCGGCAGAAAACGAGCTCGGAGCTGCAGCATCCTTGAGAAGAACGCTCTCTTTCGTCCGGATCACGTAGTGTAGGATGGACTCCGGCAGATCCGCGGCGGTTACAGTCGCTCGTCGCTGACCGACGGTCACCTTATTATTGCTGGTCGTAACTTCCGCCTCAATCCGATAGACATCACCTACCGCCAGAATCAACAGCCCTCGTTCGGCACCCGCGTGCTCAATCGCCGTACGCATAAGTGTGTCGACAAGTTTGTCTAGAACGATCTCGCCCGACACCGCTTGCGAGACTTTGATAACGGTAGCTAGATCCAGCTGTTCAACAGATGCTCCGATCGTGCTGGTGGATCCGGCAATCGGCTTCTCCTCTCCTAGGTGCGGATACAACTCGTCGAGTTGGCGTACCTTGCCGTCGGCTCCCCATCGGATGTACGCGGACCGCGCATCTTGCAGATAGGCATTCGCGATCTTCCTGAAGCCGCGTGCGGCATAAAAGCGTGCAGCGACCTCGTTGGCGAGCGCCTCGTTGTGAACAAAACCATGCGTGTGTGCCGAGTGGATAGCATGTTCGTAAAGATGCTCGGCATCAAGCGCACGACCCTCGATCCTGGCGACCTCAGCCCCGACGAGTGCGGTGCGATTCTCGAAGTTGTCCGGGCAAGCCGTCGCCCAGACCTCGAGCTGCCGGTGATGCACGGCGAGTGCCCTGACATGCTCCTGGCATCGGTCGGCCGCCGCGGGCTCGCAGAATGCAGCTCTGGAGAGCGCACTATAAAAGTGGTATTCCGCGCATTCGAAAAAGGACGCCGATGTCGGCTGCAGCTGTTGCGCCCTCAATGACGCCTCGAGGGCGCCGGCATAGTCGCCGGCAAAGAAGCGTGCCTGCAGCTTGCGGGTCCAATACGAGCCCGCTGCCAACGCAAGATCCGGGTTCCTACAGAAGCGAGACTCCAGCAGACGTTCGTCAAACTGACCGTCGTCAAAGCGACCGAAAATCGGCGTCAAGCCGCGGAGTGTCCGAATCAGCCCAAGCTGACCGGCGATTGAATCAACCGCAAAACCAAACCGCATGCTGCGCGCGAAGGTGAGACCATGCTCAACCTCGATTTGCACGTCATCGAGCGGATCGCCCGCCGCGAGAAGATACGTGTTCAGGTGGGTGTAGTAATATGCGGCAAAAGTCAGGTCGCCGATCTGGTTTGCGGTCTCGAACGCATGCCGCAGCAGATCACGGCCTTCCTGGACATGTCTCGTCCAGAACATGAGCAGATATCCAAAGTTCAAATAGGTCCTGGCCTGAAAGCGCCTTAACCCCCGCCGTTCGACCAGTTCATAGCCGAGACGGCCGAATCGAAGTCCCGCCTGATAGTCGCCGAATTCCGGTCCAGCAAGCCTGCCAAGCACCGCATAGGCGTAGCACGAGCCGTCGCAATTACCGCCCTCGAGACTAAGATTGACCGCCCGACAGATGACCATCGAACGCAACTTCGCATCAGTATAATGGGCAGGCGGCCCGAGCTTCGTCAGGACATCGAGGGTCGCGAGCGAAGTGGCATTGCTCATAAACGGCTGATCAATAAGACTTTCTATTGTGCGGCAGCCGAGTTGCGACCAGATCCGCTGATACTCGCGCCGAGCCTCGTCTTCCGTCGGGTGCGGCGACCAGTCGATGCCGAGGTGACGGAGATAGTCGAGACCGACTGCGATCGCACGGCTGCCCTGGTCCAGTGTCGTGTAAAGATCCACCTGCAGGCACGTGACGCGGGCTCGTTCGATCGTCGTTGCGGCTCGGGTTGACAGCGCCGCCAGCCGCTGCTCTGCCTCCGCCAGTGCACCAGTGAGGCACTCACATTCGGCCCGGTGCAGCTCGAGCTCAAAGATCAGGTCGCGACGGCGTTCCCAAGAGCCCGCAGGCAACAGGGCCGCGCCGGAGAGCAGATAGTTCAGCGCCGAGGTATACGCCGTCGAGGTCTTGGCGCGTCTACCTGCAATGAAATTCAACTCGGCGACCCGCTCAAGCTCCTCAATTGACGTGATAAGACGCGAGCCGCGGTTGAGCTGATTGACGATTTCGAAAATCGTCTCCTCCAGCTGTTCTGGAGGGGTTCGCGCTGCGAGCAGCATCCCTATTCGGAGGTGGGTTTCGGCGCGAGATTCTTCCGGAATCAAGGAGTAGGCCGCTTCATGAACACGGTCGTGCAGAAACGTGTAGGAACTGTCCGAACGAAAGATCAGCCCTGCTCGCACCGCTTCCCAAAGCTGGCCATGCATCTCCTCCTCGGAGCTCTGGTAGATGATCCGCAACATGGCGAACCCTGCGTCATTGCCCAGGCAGGCGAGCTTCTGCAACGCGTTCCGGGATTCGGCAGACAGGCGATTCAGCTTCCCAACCATTAGGTCCACGACATTGTCGGTGTAACCCTTGGCGTGAATGCGATTCAGGTCCCAACACCATCGTGCCTCGCCATAATCGAAAGTGAGCAATGCTTCGTCAACGAGCGCCGAAATGAACTGAATAGCAAAAAGCGGATTGCCGGTTGTCTTTTCGTGAATCAGCCGTGCCAGCGGCGCGATTCTCTCGGGTTCGCTGTGAACGCAATCCGCAATGAGTTGTCTGAGGTCTCCACCGGTTAGGGGGGCCAATTCGATGTCTTGCAATCGCGCTCCAGCCTGGCGCATCGCTTCGAGCTTGCGCATCAGCGGGTGGACGAGATCGACTTCGTTGCTGCGGTAAGCGCCAATCAACAACAGATTCCGCACATCCGGCCGGCTCAACAGATCGTCGAGCAAATCGAGCGTTGCTGCATCGAGCCACTGGAGATCGTCGAGGAACAGGGCGAGCGGGTGTTCCGGCCGCGCGAACACGCTGATGAATCGCCGGAACACCAGCTGAAAGCGGCCCTGCACATCCTGCGGCGACAATTCGGGGACCGGTGGCTGCTCGCCGATGATGTGCTTCAATTCCGGGACGAGATCAACAATGAGCCGGCCGTTCGGTTCGAGCGCCTTGAGCAGTGCCTCCCGCCATTGCCGCAGTTCCGCTTCGGTCTTGCTCAGCAGCGGGCGGATCAGGCTCTGGAAGGCCTGTGCAAGTGTGGCATAAGGAATGTCGCGCTTGTAC
>NZ_JAQOSR010000302.1:0-5120 GCF_046718885.1 Bradyrhizobium sp. UFLA01-814
GCTTTGCCGACATGGAGATCTTCGTCGAGATCCAGGAGAATGTCCGCGGCTCGGACATGTTCATCCTGCAGTCGACGTCGTTTCCGGCCAACGACAATCTGATGGAACTGTTGATCATCACCGACGCGCTGCGCCGTTCCTCGGCGCGCCGCATCACCGCGGTGGTGCCCTATTTTGGCTACGCCAGGCAGGATCG
Organism: Bradyrhizobium sp. UFLA01-814; assembly: GCF_046718885.1. Classification (NCBI taxonomy): domain Bacteria; kingdom Pseudomonadati; phylum Pseudomonadota; class Alphaproteobacteria; order Hyphomicrobiales; family Nitrobacteraceae; genus Bradyrhizobium; species Bradyrhizobium sp. UFLA01-814. The sequence continues at coordinate 197 of NZ_JAQOSR010000302.1, forward strand.
CAGGTCCGGCTCGCGTACGCCGATCTCGGCCAAGCTCGTCGCCAACCTGATCTCGCACGCCGGCGTCGACCGCGTCATGACGCTCGACCTGCATGCCGGCCAGATCCAGGGCTTCTTCGACATCCCGACCGACAACCTGTTCGCGGCGCCGCTGATGGTGCGCGACATCAAGGAGAAGTTCGACCTCGCCAAGGTGATGGTGGTGTCGCCCGACGTCGGCGGCGTGGCGCGTGCCCGCGGCCTCGCCAAGCGCATCAACACCCCGCTTGCCATCGTCGACAAGCGCCGCGAGCGCCCGGGTGAGTCCGAGGTGATGAACGTGATCGGCGACGTCGCCGGCTACAATTGCATCCTGGTCGACGACATCGTCGATTCCGGCGGCACGCTGGTGAATGCGGCCGAAGCGCTGATCGCGCACGGCGCCAAGGAGGTCTCGGCCTACATCACCCACGGCGTGCTGTCCGGCGGCGCCGCCGCGCGCATCGCCTCGTCGCGGCTGAAGGAACTGGTCATCACCGACTCGATCCTGCCGACCGAGGCCGTCAACAAGGCGCCGAACATCCGCCAGATCTCGATCGCCGGCCTGATCGCCGAAGCGATCGGTCGCACCGCGGCGGAAGAGTCGGTCTCGAGCCTGTTCGATTAGATCGATATTTGCTGTCGTCCCTGCGGAAGCAGGGACCCATAACCACAGCCGCTGTTGTTGCGAAGGCTGTGGCTCCAGCGTTGTAAATCAATTCGCATTGGTGGTTATGGGTCCGGCTCAAGGCCGGGACGACACCGAGTATGTGGCGCCAGACGCGTTAGAACCCCGGCCGCGGCACGTGGCTCATCAGCGTCCGCGCATAGCCGCCATCGACGATGATTTCCTCACCGTTGACGTAAGACGAGCGATCGCTGGCCAGGAACAGGGTCGCGTCCGCCATGTCCTGCGGTGCGCCGATCCGGCGCATCGGCACCACGGCGGTGCGCCGTTCGGTGACCCCGGGCGTGTCGTAGAAGGCCTGGCTCATCGGCGTCACGACAAGGCCGGGGCTCACCACATTGCTGCGGATGCCATGCGGCCCCCATTCCGCTGCGAGTTGCTGCGAGAGCATCACGACGCCGGCCTTGCTGACGCTGTAGGCGCCGCTCTGCCCCTGCGCATTGCTGGCGGCGATCGAGGCGACGTGGATAAGGCTGCCGCGTCCGGCCTTGCGCATCTGGCGGCCGAACGCCTGCGCGCAGATGAAATAGCCGGTGAGATTGACCGCCAGCACCGCATTCCATTCCGCGAGCGCGAGCGTATCGAGCCCGCCCGGGCGCAGCACCGCCGCGGTGTTGACGAGGATGTCGCAAGCGCCAAACGTGCGCGCGACGGCGTCGGCGACAGCGGCGACATTGTCCTCGCTGGTCGTATCGCAGCTCGCGACGAGATGACCGTCACCGAACTCGCGAAGCGTTGCCTTGGTCTCCGCAAGGGAGCGCTCGTCGCGATCGAGCGCGGCAACCCTGGCACCGGCCCGCGCGAAACTGACCGCGGTGGCGCGGCCGATACCGCCGCCTCCGCCGGTGACGACGGCAACGCGGCCCGACAGGCCGAGCCAGTCAGAGGAATGTTGTTCGGTCATGGGCGCCTCCCGCGCGTTTTGGTTTTATGCCGCAAGCATAACCGAACGCGCCGCAGGCGAGAGCGATCCCGGCACGCATGCCGGAATCGCTTTTCCGCCGATGCTAGCCGGGGATTCCCGCCGCGACCTGGCCGCGCAGCCGCTCGAGGCTGAGCAGCGTGTTGGCGCAGGCTTCCGCGACCTCGATCCCCTTGATCACGAAGTGCTTGCGGAAGAACTCGTAATGCACCTCGGTCTCGTGGAATTGCTGCGGCGTCAGCACCGCCGAGAACACCGGCACCTCGGTGCGCAACTGCACATCCATCAGCGCCTTGATCACGGTATCGGCGACGAATTCGTGGCGGTAGATGCCGCCATCGACCACGAGCCCGGCCGCGACGATCGCGGTGTAGCGGCGGGTCTTCGCCAGCAGCTGCGCGTGCAGCGGGATCTCGAACGAGCCCGGCACCTCGAACACGTCGACATTGGTGATGTGACGCGCCTCGATCTCCTTCAGGAAGGAGATGCGGCATTCTTCCACCACGTCGCGATGCCAGGACGACTGCACGAATGCAACGCGCTGCGGCTTTGCGAAGTGCGGATGCTCCGGCGTCGGCGGAATGGCCGGCGTATCGGGAGCACTTTCTGCCTGGGAGGTTTGGACTTGAGAAGCTTGAACGTCTTGGTCTTGCAACATCTGATTCATGGCTTTCCTCTTTCAGGACCAGAATCAGGGCACACGGACAACGACACGAGCCCACGCGAAAATCGCGTTGGCCGCCGCAACCGTTCTCTTTCATCCGGACTGTAACCGTCGGCTTCGGAATTGCACCGAATCTGCTGACCCTTCCCCCGGCTTCGCGGAGGAAGGCGCTCGCGGGCTTGGGCTCATCACCCTTACCGCCGGTGGGGATTTTCACCCCGCCCTGAGAACTCGGCACGCCCGGGATGGACGTGCCTGAGGCGAAATATGACCAAAGCGCGACAGCCGGGCAAGGCCTTTGGCATGGGGAAACGGCATGTCCCCATGAGCGCGTTGCGGCTCTGCGAGGTTGATGTGAGGGCCCGACCACTGATTCACAGGCGCGGCGAAGCGCCGGCAAATGGTTAACAAAGCGTTACGCGAACGCTTAGATTCCGATTTGTTCTCAAAATCACAGATGTGGCGGAGATCAGCTGTGGACGATGCGCGCTTTGGCTGTGGACGGACTCGGCGTGCGGTTGCGCGGATTCCGCAAATCACATCACTTCATCGGCGTCAGGTCCAGGGGCATCCGGAAGCCCGCATCAGGAACTGCACTCGGCCACGACGCAGTATGTCGCAAGTGCCGGCTTCCGTGTGCGTATCAAGCGATCATAAGAACAAGGTCCGAGACGGCATGTCCCTCCTCGAAAGCATTATCGATTCCCGGAACAACCCGCTTGCGGTGGTCGAAGATATCGCCACCGACAACAACTGGGCGTTCGAGCGTTCCGGCGAAGACGAGGTGACGATCGTCTCCAAGGGAGACTGGATCGATTATCAGCTCTCGTTCACCTGGATGGGCGAGATCGAGGCGCTGCATCTCGCCTGCGCCTTCGACATGAAGATGCCGCAGGCGCGCCGCGCCGAGGTGCAGCGGCTGGTCGCCGCGATCAACGAACAATTGTGGGTCGGCCATTTCGATCTGTGGACCCACACCGGCATGGTGATGCACCGTCAGGCGCTGGTGCTGCCCGGCGGTCTCACCGCCTCCACCGCGCAGTGCGAGGCCATGGTGGTCAACGCGATCCACGCCTGCGAGCGCTACTATCCGGCATTCCAGTTCGTGGTGTGGGCCGGCAAGTCGACCGCCGAGGCGATGGCCGCGGCGATGTTCGACACCGAGGGTGAGGCGTAACGGTTTCGCTTCAGCAATCCACACCCTCAGTGTCGTCCCTGCCTAGTGCGCAATTGCGCACGGGAGCAGGGACCCATACTCCGCGGCCGCGGGGCTCACGCAAACTGCTTGTGGCTGATCGCTCGTCTCACTAGAACCGGCTGTGGTTATGGGTCCCGGCTTTCGCCGGGACGACACCGGGTTTGTGGAGACGCCTGTGAACACATCCAGCAGCGCACTGAAAAACACGACCGGCACCATCGCGCTTGCGGGCGCGGGCAAGATGGGCGGCGCCATGCTGACCGGCTGGCTCGCGCAGGGCCTTGCACCCGACCGTGTCGCGGTGATCGACCCGCATCTTTCGCCGGAGATCTCCGCGCTTGCTGCGAAGGGCGTACGGCTCAATCCGCAAGCGAAGGATCTCGGCACGGTCGACACGCTTGTCGTCGCGGTGAAGCCGCAATCATTCCGCGACGCCGGCGCCGCGCTGAAATCCTTCGTCGGTCCCTCGACACTCGTCGTCTCGATCATGGCCGGCACGACCATGTCAGCGCTGGAAGAGGTTGTCGGCGGCGCGGTGGTGCGCGCGATGCCGAACACGCCGGCGGCGATCGGCCGCGGCATCACGGTTGCGGTACCGTCGAAGCGCGTCACCGCCGCGCAGCGCGCGATGACCGATGCGCTGCTGAAAGCGACCGGTCTCGTCGAATGGGTCGACGATGAGAGCCTGATGGACGCGGTGACCGCGGTCTCCGGCTCGGGCCCGGCCTATGTGTTCCTGCTCGCCGAGGAGCTCGCGCGCGCCGGCGTTGCGGCCGGCCTGCCCGAGCAGCTTGCGACCACGCTGGCGCGGGCGACCGTCGCGGGCTCCGGCGAATTGCTGCATCGCTCGGATCTGCCATCCGCGACCCTGCGGCAGAACGTCACCTCGCCCGGCGGCACCACCGCTGCCGCACTGGAGGTGCTGATGGCCAATGACGGCATGCAGCCACTAATGACCCGCGCGATTGCCGCGGCAACACGGCGCTCAAGGGAATTGGCGAAGTAGCTGCGAGTACACTGCCTGCCCGTCACCCTGAGGTGCGAGCGAAGCGAGCCTCGAAGGGTGCACGGCCGGCGGCCCATCCTTCGAGGCGCGCAAGGGCGCGCACCTCAGGATGACGTCTGAACAAGTGGATTAGTGCGCGCCGGCAACTCGATTAATGCGCCTGGCCCGACGTTCCCGCCAGCCGCTTGTTGAAACTCTCGACATTGATCAGACCGCGGGCGTGGCGGCCCTCGCCGAGCTTGCGCGTGCCCTCAAAGGCTTCCACCTCGAAGCGGATCACGCGGCGCTCGACCGCGACCACCTTCGCGGTGGTCCGCACGGTGGCGCCGACCAGCGCGGCGGCGAGATGACGGATATCGACCTCGGTGCCGACCGTGACCCAGCCGGGCCGCAACGCGGCGCGGATGGCGTCGCCCGACGCCATCTCC
>NZ_JAQOSR010000303.1:0-5118 GCF_046718885.1 Bradyrhizobium sp. UFLA01-814
CAGCTTGTGCAGCCGCTGGAAGTGCGAGTTGCAGAGCACGAGGCGGTCGTCGGCATCCCACAGCACGAAGGCCTCCGGAATGGTCTCGATCGCGTCGCGCAGCCTGAGATCGGCTTCCACCGACTTCTCGGCGAGGCTCTTCTGCTCGGTGATGTCGACCGCGATGCCGATCAGATGCAGGCCGCCGTCGGCGGCGGCGTGGCTGAGCTCGCAGCGCACCCGCAGCCAGATCCAGTGGCCGCCGACATGGCGCATGCGGAAGCTCTGGTCGATGTGATCGATCTTGCCAGAGATCAGCTGGTCGGCGATGTCGAACAGGTTGATGTCGTCCGAATTCACCAGCGCGTTGACCTCGCCGAAGGTGAGGAGGTCGTTGCGGGTGTCGAGGCCGAGCAGGGTGAACATCGACTGCGACCAGAAGATCCGGCCGCGCGACAGGTCCCAGTCCCACAATCCGCAGCGGCCGCGGTTGAGCGCGGTGTCGATGCGGCCGCGCACGGCGTCGTTGATCAGGTCGCCCTCGCGGGCGCGGGTCGATTGCCAGTGGAACGCGAAGCCGAGGATCAGCACCACGAAGCTCGTGGTCGCCGACAGCGTCACCGAGAGCGCGGCGTCCGATCCCCAGATCGGCTCGTTCATCTCCTGGATCACGACGATCTGGCCGGGCAGCGACTTGACGAGCTGCGAGATCGCCAGCGCGCCGGTGCCGCCTGGCAGCGTCATGTCGCTGACCGTGCCCTGCTGGCCGGGCGCGACGAGCAGCTGCGCGGTGGAGACGATGTCGAGGATGCGGTCGTTCTCGCCGGCGCCATCGACCGGCACGCGCGCCAGCACGCGGTGATCGGCGCTGGTGATGATGACGTGGCGGCCATAGGCGATGCCCCAGGACGGGATCAGGTCCGGCAGCAGTTCCTGCATCCGCTCGATGTTGGCGAGCCGGTCGCGCCGCACCGAGGTCAGGCGATCGAGACGTTCGGCGAGGATGTCGGAGAGCGCGGCGAGGTCGCGCTTCATCGCGCCGCGCTTCTGCCGGTTCTGGTCGATCACCTGGACGAAGGCGCCGAGGCAGATCGTGATGAGGAAGGCGATGATGAGGGTAGGGACAGCGCGGCGCAGTGCAGGCTCGGCCGTCAAGAGCCTGTGATAGGCCGGTTTCGCGATCGACTGCGCCAATCCCTTGATCGAATCGGATTGGACGCACGCGTTCGCTGCATGCGCGCGCGCCATGCCTTAGACCCCCGCTCTAAGCTGATTTTTTACCCGGTTCGGATGCTCCCCACGATGCATCCGAATCATGATCATTTGAATCCAGATTTCCGGGACTGTCGAGAGTCAACGATTCGTTAATGCGAAATAATTCTTGTCCAAAACAGAATCAGGCGGCGCAAAGTGAGTCCGAAACAGGAACGGCTCCGTAGAATTACGCGCGCGTCGGCTCGGCGTGACTGATCACACGCTTCACGGTGGGGAACGCACGACGCAGTTTGCGTTCGATCTCGTCGACGCTTTCGTGCACCTTGATCACACTCATCGAAGGCCGGGCGCGGCAATGGAAGTTGACGATCTCGCCGGCGTCGGTGTTACGGACCCGCACGTTATGGATGTCATGGATCGCGCCGCCATCGGCAAAGCCGGTCAGCGCCGCCTTGATGGCCTCGACGCGATCGGGCGCGGCGTTGGTTCCCCACGGCAGTTCCGGCTCGAGCGGCTCGATATGGGTGTCGACCTCGACGTCCTCGCCAAAGTCCTCGCGGATCGCGCGCTCGAGCTCGTGGGCGATGTCGTGCGCCGCGTCCAGCGCCATGTCGCCGTCGACCTCGAGGTCGATGCCGACGATCAGCTTGCCGCCGATATCGTGCACCGTGACGTGGTGGATGGCGAGGCCGGAATTGCGCGCGATCACCATGATGCGTTCGCGCACGCTCTCATTGTCGCGCGCCACCGGCACCGCGGTGAAGGTGAGGTCGGCGTCGCCGAACGTCTTGGTCACCGCCGCCTGCGCCCTGCGCTTGATGTCCTCGACGCGGTCGATCGGGTAGGTGCGCGGCACCTTGGCGATGGCATCGATGAAATGCGTGGCGCCGACCATGCGGACGCGCAACCGGTCGACATCGATCACCCCCGGCACGGCCTTGATAGCGGCGGTGGCCTTTTCCAGCGCGCCTTCGGGCGCGCGGTCGAGCAAAGTCTCGACCGTCTCCCGCGCCATGCGCAGGCCGAGCAGGGCGATCATCACCGCGACCGCGATCGCCGCCGCGGCATCGCCCCACCAGAAGCCGAAGCCGGCCAGCACCAGGCCGACGATGACGGCGGTCGAGCCCATCACGTCGGAGGCGAAATGCAGCGCGTCGGCGGCCAGCGCCTGGCTCTTGGTGTCGCGCGCGGCGCGGTGCAGCGCGCGGGCCCGCCACAGATTGACGCCGATATCGATGACCAGAACGACAAAGGGAATGGCCGATATCGACGGCGGCGGCGCGCCCTCGCGCAGATGGCTGTAGGCCTGGACCAGGATGCCGCCGGCCAGCACATAGAGCAGCGCGATGATGCCGAGCGCCGAGACGCTCTCGAACTTGCCGTGGCCGTAATGATGCTCTGCATCGGCCGGCTGGTCGGACACCCGCACCACCGCCCAGGTGATGATGGTGGCGACCAGGTCGATCGACGAGTGCAGCGCCTCGGAGATCAGCGCCAGCGATCCGATCGCGATGCCGACGACGAACTTCGCCACCGCCATGCTGCCGCTGGCGAGGATCGAGATCGCGGCGACGGATGTCTTGGTGGAGGGTGCGCTGGTCTTTGAAGAGCTCATGGGCGGCGGTGTAGCAGGGAGTTGGTGAACATCAAGTGTCATTCGCCACGCGCAATCGCCACTCAGTTGCAATTGCATCCTTGCGCCAAAATCATGCCGTCGTCCTGGCGAAAGCCATGACCCATAACCACAGGGTTGTGTTGTTGAAGTGAGCTGGTGCAATTGCATCGCCTCATGACTCGCATTCGGGGTAATGGGTCCTGGCTTTCGCCAGGACGACACTGGATGTGTTGCGCAGCGAAACACATCAGTTGTTTCCGCGCGGTAACGTGAAGTTTCGCTTCGCTCTACCCATCCTACGGACCCGCCGGGTTGTTATCCGAAGCCGGCACTTGCTATTTAAAGACCAATCGGTCTATATATCGGCAATGAGCCGCCAAACCGCCATGCAGTCGCCCCGTGGGCGCCCGCGAAGCTTCGACATGGAGGCCGCGGTCGAGCGCGCCATGAATGTGTTTTGGTCGCGCGGCTATCACGCCACGGCGCTGCCGGACCTGCTGCGTGCGACGAAGCTCTCGCGCGGCAGCCTTTACGCCGCTTTCGGCGACAAGCACTCGCTGTTCCTGCGCGCGCTCGATCGCTACATTGCCGATGCGCTGACGCGGATGGATGATGAACTCGACCCCCGCAGAGATCCGGTCGACGGCCTGCGAGCCTACCTTGCCGGCTACGTTGAACGCGCGTGCGGTGCCAATGGCCGGCGCGGCTGCCTGTTGGTGGCGACGGCGATGGAACTGGCTGGCCAGGATGCTGAGGTTGGCCGTCGCTTCGCGAGCTTCTTCAAGATCATGGAGGCCAGGGTGGCGGACGCATTTTCCCGTGCGGAGACCGCGGGCAGATTGGCCGCTGGCGTCGAGCCTTCGAGTGCCGCCCGAATTCTGATCTGTTTCCTTTGGGGGCTGCGCGTGGTCGCCAAAACGGCGCCGGCGCGCACCACGTCGCAAGCCACTGCCGACGCGCTGCTCGATCGCTTCATCAAATAAGCAACTGTTGGAATGACCCTTGATGTCCTCTGGACGTCTGCGCGATCGGCGCGCCGATATATGGACCGATCGGTCTTGAAAGGAAAGATGCGATGTCTGCGATCCAGATCGTCTGCGCGGTGGCCGTTCCCTTGCTCTGGGGTTATCAGTTCGTGGTCATCAAGATCGGCGTCACCGAGTTTCCGCCGCTGTTCTTCCTCGCGCTGCGCTTCCTGGCCATCGCGCTGCTGCTTGTTCCGTTCGTCAGAAGGCCGACACGCCAACAGTTCGGCCCTGTCGCAGCTATTTCGGTTTTCCTTGGCGGACTGAACTTCGGGCTGTTCTATGTCGGCCTTGGGCTCGGCTCGGGAAGCATGTCGGCCGTCGCCTATCAACTCGCGCCGCCCTTCACCGTGCTGCTCGCTTGGCCGCTGCTCGCGGAGCGGCCGTCGCTCATCACGTCCGCCGGCGTGGTACTGGCGTTCGTCGGCGTGGTGGTGCTGGCGGCGGGGCCGGGGCTGTCGGCAAACGCGCTGCCGCTGCTGCTCGTGGTTGCCGCTGCCTTCGCATTCGCGGTGTCCACCGTCCTGACGAAACGCTATGGCCCTTTCGATCCGCTGATGTTGATGGGATGGTCGTCGCTGCTCACCGTGCCGCAGGTGATGTTGATGTCGCTGTTGCTGGAATACGGGCAGCTGGCGAGCCTTGGCACTGCGGATCAACGGGGCTGGCTGGCGCTCGCCTACACCGTCTTCATCGGTGGCATTGTCGGGTTCGGCCTGTGGTTCTGGCTGATCGCCCGATGCTCCATGGCCCGCGTCGCACCCTTCGGTCTGCTGCTTCCGGTGTTCGCCTTGATCTCGAGCGTGCTGTTCCTTGGCGACAGCGTGACCCCGAAACTGGTTATCGGCGGGCTGCTCGCGATCTCCGGCGTCGCCATCACGCAGGTGAGACCGAGCACGTGGGGCGGATCAACGCGGTAGCTGTAGGATGGGTAGAGCGCAGCGAAACCCATCATCTCGCTGCACGGATACATCGATGGGTTTCGCTTCGCTCTACCCATCCTACGCAGCCGTGCGTGCCGACTACAACGTCACCACGATCCTGCCGAGGTGATTGTTGGCATCCGTGTGTTCGAACGCCTAGCCGCGAACTTGTAGATTTGGTCGATCGGCAGATGCAGCTTGCGCGCCTCGACCGCGGGCCAGATGTCCTTGCGCACCTCGTCGAAGATCGCGCGCATCTCCTCGATCGAGCGAGTGCGGAAGGTGACGCCGATATGCTCTTTACGCGCTGTCGAAGACAGCTCCATTCAGTCATTTTGCTGACGCATTCTCTGTCTTAGTC
>NZ_JAQOSR010000304.1:0-5067 GCF_046718885.1 Bradyrhizobium sp. UFLA01-814
CTGCAGCAGATCGTCGATGTCACGACATCGAGCGCGGCATGGGCGCAGGCGCATCCCGACGAGGTCGCCAAATCGCTGGCCGCCGTCACCGGCGTGCCGCTCGATATCCAGACCATCGCGGCGAAGCGGGCGGGCTTCTCGGTCGGACCCGTGACCGACGACATCATCGCGACCCAGCAGGGCGTCGCCGACCGCTTCTTCAAGCTCGGCCTGATCCCGAAGCAGATCGCGATCCGCGACATCGTCTGGCTCAATCCCCAGACCTGATCGGCGCACGTTTGGTCATTTCAATGCAGAGGATAGTCCTATGACGCGTTCATTTCGACGCTGGGTCGCCCGCGCGGTGCTGTCGCTCAGCATCGTCGCCGCAACCGTCGGCGCCTCCTACGGCCAGGAGAAGGTCGTCCGCATCGGTTACCAGAAATACGGCAAGCTGGTGCTGCTCAAGAGCAAGGGCTCGCTCGAGGAAAAGCTGAAGGCGGTCGGCACCAAGGTGGTGTGGACCGAGTTTCCGTCCGGGCCGCCGCTGCTCGAGGCGCTCAATGTCGGTGCGATCGATTTCGGCAACACCGGCGAGGCGCCGCCGATCTTCGCGCAGGCCGCCGGCGCGCCGATCCAGTATGTCGCCTATGAGCCGCCGGCGCCGAAGGGCGAGGCGATCCTGGTGCCGAAGGACAGCCCGATCAAGTCGGTGACTGATCTGAAGGGCAAGAAGGTCGCGCTGAACAAGGGCTCCAACGTCCACTATCTCTTGGTGAAGGCGCTGGAGAAGGCCGGTGTCAAATATTCCGAGATCGAGCCGGTGTTCCTGGCGCCGGCCGATGCACGCGCGGCGTTCGAGCGCGGCGCGGTCGATGCCTGGGTGATCTGGGATCCGTTCCAGGCCGCGGCCGAGGCTGCGACCGGCGCCCGCACCGTCGCCGACGGCACCGGCATCGTCGCGAACTATCAGTTCTACTTCGCCTCGAAGAAATTCCTGCAGGCCGATCCGAAGATCGTCGAGCTCGTGCTGGCGCAGCTGAGCGAGGTCGATGACTGGGCCAAGGGCGACATCCACGCCGTCGCCGAGCAGCTGGCGCCAAGCATCGGCCTGTCGGTGCCGGTGGTCGAGGTCGCGTTGAAGCGGCAGGCCTACGGCATCAAGCCGGTCACCGATGCCGTGGTCGCGGACCAGCAGCAGGTCGCCGACACGTTCTTCGCGCTCGGCCTGATCCCGAAACAAATCAAGATTTCCGATGTCGCATGGAGACCGGGCACGTGAGCACCCCAACCAACGCCAACATCCTCTGGTTCCTGCCGACCCACGGCGACAGCCGCTATCTCGGCACGTCGATCGGCGGCCGCGAGGTGAACTTCAATTATCTGCGCCAGATCGCGCAGGCCGCGGATCAGCTCGGCTATTACGGCGTGCTGCTGCCGACCGGGCGGAGCTGCGAGGATTCCTGGGTGGTGGCGTCGGCCGTCGCGCCCTGGACCGAACGCCTGCGCTATCTCGTGGCGGTGAGGCCCGGCCTGCAGTCGCCGAGCGTCGCCGCACGCATGACCGCGACGCTGGACCGGCTGTCGAACGGCCGCCTGCTGATCAACGTCGTCACCGGCGGCGATCCGATCGAGAACAAGGGCGACGGCATTTTCCTCGATCATGACGAGCGCTACGCGGTGACCCGCGAGTTCCTCAACGTCTACAGCGATCTGCTGGCGGGCAAGACCGTCAATGTCGAAGGCAAGCACATCCGGATCGAGGACGGCCGCCTGCTGTTCAATCCGGTGCAGTCGCCGCGGCCGCCGCTGTATTTCGGCGGCTCCTCGGATGCCGGCATCGACGTCGCGGTCGACACCGTCGACAAATATCTGACCTGGGGCGAGCCGCCGGCGCAGGTCGCCGAGAAGATCGCCAAGGTGAAGGCGGTGGCGGCGCAGCGCGGCCGCAAGCTCTCGTTCGGCATCCGCCTGCACGTGATCGTGCGCGAGACCAATGCGGAGGCGTGGCGCGCCGCCGACGAGCTGATCCAGTACGTCACCGACGACACGGTGGCCGCCGCGCAAAAGATCTTTGCCCGGATGGATTCGGTCGGCCAGCAGCGCATGGCGCAACTGCATGGCGGCCGCCGCGACAAGCTCGAGATCAGCCCGAACCTGTGGGCCGGCGTCGGCCTGGTGCGCGGCGGAGCCGGCACCGCGCTGGTCGGCGATCCCGAGACCGTCGCCGCGCGGATCAAGGAGTATCAGGAGATCGGCGTCGATACCTTCATCATGTCGGGTTACCCGCACCTCGAGGAAGCCTATCGCTTCGCCGAATTGGTGTTCCCGCTGTTGTCGCTGGCGCAGGGCGGCAACGTGACGCCGATCCGCGTCAACACCGGGCCGTTCGGTGAGACCATCGGCAACGACTACCGTCCGCAGAAGCAGGCATCGCAATCATGAGTCTTATCGACAGTCTCCCGCGCGTCGGCGCCCCGAAACTTCCAAAGGTCGACGGTCTGATTCCGTGGATCGTGCCGCTGGCGATCGTGCTGGTGTGGCAGCTCGCCTGCGTCACCGGCTACGTGCCCTCGCGGGTGTTGCCGGCGCCGACCGACGTCGCACTGGCGGGATGGAAGCTGCTGCTGTCCGGCGAACTGGTCCGCAACATCTGGGTCAGCTTCTGGCGCGCCTCGATCGGCTTCTTGATCGGCGGCGGCATCGGCTTTGCGTTCGGCCTCGCCAACGGGCTGTCGCAGCTGTCGGCAAAGCTCACCGACACCACCTTGCAGATGGTGCGCAACATTCCGCATTTGGCGCTGATCCCGCTCGTCATCCTGTGGTTCGGCATCGACGAGTCGGCAAAGCTGTTTTTGGTCGCGCTCGGCGTGTTCTTCCCGATCTATCTCAACACGCTGCACGGCATCCGCACCGTCGATCCGCAGCTGATCGAGATGGGCCGCATCTACGGCATGACCGACGGCGAGCTGTTCCGCCGGGTGATCTTCCCCGGCGCGCTGCCCTCGATCTTCGTCGGGCTGCGCTTTGCGCTCGGCATCATGTGGCTGACCCTGATCGTCGCCGAGACCATCGCGGCCTCGTCGGGCCTCGGCTACATGGCGATGCAGGCGCGCGAGTTCATGCTGATCGACGTCGTCGTGCTCTCGATCCTGATCTACGCCTTGCTCGGCAAGCTCGCCGACAGCGCCTCGCGGGCGCTGGAGCGGCTGACCCTGTCGTGGCATCCCGCCTTCCAGAAGAAGTGAGAATGAGAATGCAAGAAGCGCTTCGTTTCGAAACCGCTGAAGCCGAGCCGGTCGACCGCACCGAGATCGTCGTGAAGGCGCGGCAGTTGCGGCGCGTGCCGGAAGGCGCGGCCCGCGGCCTGTCGCTGACCATCCGCGGCCTGCGCAAGGCGTTCGGCGACAATGAGGTGCTGCGCGGCATCGACCTGCACATCCCGGCCGGCCAGTTCGTCGCGATCGTCGGCCGCAGCGGCTGCGGCAAGAGCACGCTGCTGCGCCTGATCGCCGGCCTCGACGCGCCGACGGCGGGAAGCATCGCGTTCGGCGAACAGCCCCGGGCGCAGGACGTCCGCGTCATGTTCCAGGAGCCGCGGCTGCTGCCCTGGGCGCGCGTGCTGTCCAATGTCGAGGTCGGGCTGGGGCGTGAGCGCTCGTCTGCTGATGCACAGGCGCGCGCCGAGCGCGCGCTGGTCGAGGTCGGCCTCGGCGACAAGCGCACCCAGTGGCCGTCGGTCCTCTCGGGCGGTCAGAAGCAGCGCGTGGCGCTGGCGCGGGCGCTGGTCAGCCAGCCGCGCGCGCTGGCGTTCGACGAACCGCTCGGCGCACTCGACGCGCTGACCCGGATATCGATGCAGCAATTGCTGGAGCGGGTCTGGCGCGACCAGGGCTTCACCGCGATCCTGGTGACGCATGACGTCGCCGAGGCGGTCGCGCTCGCCGACCGCGTGCTGGTCATCGAGGACGGCCGCATCGCCGAGGATGTCACGATCGACCTGCCGCGGCCGCGCCGGCGCGGGTCGGCCGAACTCGCCGCGCTGGAGGGCGAGATTCTGAAGCATCTGCTCGAGGGCAGCGAAGACAGTCTGTGAGGTCGCCATGAATTCCATCGTCCGCAATGTTTCGATCGAGCCCGCGGTTGCGGCCGCCGAATTCCGCGGCGCGATGCGTCACCTCACCGGCGGCGTCAGCGTGATCACGGCCGGTCGGGCTAAGGATATTTCGGGAATGACGGTGACCTCGGTGTCGTCGCTCTCGGTCGAGCCGCCGTCCCTGATCGTCAGCATCAACCGCGCGGCCTCGTCATGGCCGCTGATCGCGCGCCATGGCGTGTTCGGCGTCAACATCCTGGCCGCGGATCAGCGTGACATCGCCGAGCGCTTCACCGGCAAGGGCGGCCTGAAGGGCGCGGACCGCTTCACCGGGGCCGAGTGGACGACGCGCGCGTCAGGCGTCCCGCTGCTGGTCGGCGCGCTCGCCGCGGTTGATTGCGAGGTCGAGGAGACCATCGAACGGCATTCGCACGTGATCGTCATCGGCCGCGTGCTCGACGTGATCGCGTCGGAGCGTACCGCCGCGCTGGCGTATTGGCACGGCGAGTATGTCGCGATCGACCATGAGGAAGACGCCGCACGGCTGGCTGAGGTCAGCCTGCCGTCGCGTCATGTTCATGTGCGAGGGCCGCGCTAGCGCGCCGTGCTTATCCGGATCGGACTTTAGAAAACTGCGCTCAGCGATGCCGGGCTGTCGATGATCACATTGCTGCCGCGGACGCCAGCCCATACAGCCTGGACGGTTTGAGCTGCATTGGCCAGCGGAATGCCAACGACGAGCGTGGTCGGGATACGGCCAAAGCTCGACGGGGTCTCGTTATAGGTGAAGCTTGCGACGACCGGCGAGACCGTGCCGTTGACGGTGACGCCGAACACGCCGCCCGGAATATCGTTGCCCGTGGCGTAGGGATTCGGAACGTTAAGGGTGATGATCGCGGTGGTGCCGACGCCCTCCGGAATCGTCAGGCTGAGGCCTTGCATCGGCGTTAAAGTCGCGGAAGTCGTGGACAGGGTGCCGCTGGTCTGCGCGT
>NZ_JAQOSR010000305.1:0-5062 GCF_046718885.1 Bradyrhizobium sp. UFLA01-814
TTGCAGAAGATGACTCTTCTAACGGTGCTCTCAAGACTCCGCACAAAAAATCCAAAGGGCCTCGGCGCCACGCTTACGATCCGCCAGGACATCTCGGGGATGACTAAACCGCGCCTCTTTGCGGTCAGATACGTTCAAGGAAATGACATTCGCGGTCGTCGGCCGCATGTTTGCCTCCGTTCCAAGACGAGAATTGGATGATCGAAGCCGCGTGCGGCAGATCCGGACGCGGCTTCGCGGCTGTCAGGCTGCAGCGGACTCGAGCTGTTGCGGCCGGCTCGGCTGCGAGTTGATCGCGATCCGCCGCGGCTTCATGGCTTCCGGAATTTCGCGCGCCAGCTCGATCTTGAGTAGACCGTTGTCAAACGCGGCGTCCTTCACCAGAACATGGTCGGCCAAGCTAAATTGCCGTCTGAATCGGCGGGTCGAGATGCCTTGATAGAGGTAATCCCGGTCCGCCTTTTCGACCTTGTTGCCTTCGATCGTCAGGACGTTCTGCTCAGCGGTAACGGAGATCTCGTCCGGGGAGAAGCCGGTGACCGCGAGCGCGATCTGGTAGCGGTCATCCGAAAGTCGCTCGATATTGTAGGGCGGGTAGTTGTCTTCGGTGGCTCGCTGGGCCGTTTCGGCCAAGTCGAAGAGGCGATCGAATCCAATTGTCGACCGGAACAAGGGAGAGAAGTCGTACGTGCGCATAGCCAAATCCTCCAAAGAGCAAGATGGGTATGAGAAGCACCGGACACGACCGGCGCCCGTTTGCCTGGACCCGATTGGCGTCCAGGGCGCCGGCCTCCTTAACGGTGACCTGCGCGAAAAAGGAATTAGAACGCGATTTGGCGGTGTCAAGAACGTCCAAGCAAAAAAATGCGCAGCGGATAATCGGCCTTTGCGCCTTTCAGGACAGCGCGTCCGTCGGTGCAGCGCTGGATGCGTCGGCCCTACTTAGGGCTGCGACGAACCGATGAATGTATCCGGCGGCAGGTTGTCTTTGAGCAACCGGATAGATTCAGCCGAAACCCGGAGGGCCGCATCAATGATGTGCCCGTCTAGCCGTTAATCGCTGTAAATGCGATTGATGACGCGCTGATCGGCCATGGCCGCGCTCCCTCGTTCAATCAGGCGGCAGCACTCTTGGTCTCTCAGCCACCGACGCCCACGGGCAGAGCCCTGGCCGGTGACGATGAGATAACTCCACGTCACGGGTTCCCTGCAGGAGCTAAAGCCAGAGCCCCAGCACTCCGGCTGGGGCGTCTGTGTTCACAGTAGCCAAGCAACGCTGGCGACGAGCGCAACAAATGACACCGCCGCTGCGCAGACAAAGGCAAGTTCAACGGCGTCGAGGTGTTGGTTAGCCTGCATGTTAGATGGGGACCCGTGGACCGGATGACATTAGCCATGCCGTCAAGTGCGCGGTGGCCTCTTCCTGCCGCGCCTTCCTCAACAATACCTCACGCTCTCGACCGGGGGGAAGTTTCTTCGCCCGCTCGCGTAGGTCTTGGGCTTCTCTGAAAAGACGTTCTTCAAGGGGAAAAATCTGTTTAACCCGGCGTCGTCGCTTCATGGCTCCTCTCTCCAACGCTGACGATCCTGCCCCAAAAACGGAATCAAGAAGCACATTGAAGCCAGAAAGTTCCAGGCTCGAGGGGCGCATAAGTCAGCGCGGAAGAACTTAGACACTTGTCAAGTTGAGGTAATCCGCGATGGCATCTTCAATGTCGATCGTTGTTCGTTACAATGACATCGCGCCTCATGGAGCGCTGGCAATCGGGACGGCTTCGGCGTCACGCCGCCTGGCCCCGGAAGATGCGCCGCTGCCGTCCTGGTTGCGAAATCGCAAGCCCACAGCACAACGCCGACCGCTTGAAATGCTTGCGGTCGGCGCTGGCTTAGCCCCAGGAAGGAATGCAAAATCCTGACAGATGTAAGTATGTGCGAGACGCTGCCACGTTTCGCGACTAACAATGGGTAATCCGAACGAGCAGAAATCGGATCTGGCAGCCAAGCAACCATTGCGTCGGTTATCCTGTGGTCTACGAGAAGGTCGGCTTAGTGCCACCGGAATTGCAACGGCAGGAGGACATCATGAGA
The DNA here is from genome assembly GCF_046718885.1 of Bradyrhizobium sp. UFLA01-814. Taxonomy (NCBI): domain Bacteria; kingdom Pseudomonadati; phylum Pseudomonadota; class Alphaproteobacteria; order Hyphomicrobiales; family Nitrobacteraceae; genus Bradyrhizobium; species Bradyrhizobium sp. UFLA01-814. The sequence goes on from NZ_JAQOSR010000305.1 coordinate 2,089, forward strand.
CGCCGCCGGGTATTGCTACTCGGGCTCGGCGGGATCGCTGCGCTCGGCGTCCTTCCCCTGATCGGAGCGCAGAGGGCGATGGCTGCTGATAGCCCCGAAACGTTCGTCTACGTCTCGAACGCTGGCACCAAGGACATCTATGTTCTCGGCATGAACCGCGACACCGGTGAACTCACCATGGTCGAGAAGGCGCCGGTGCCGGGTGCGGAGAAGACGTCGCTGGTCAGCCTGCCGATGGCGCTGGCCCCAAACAAGCGCTTCCTCTACGCGCAACTGCGCAGCGAACCGTATCCGGCGTCGACGTTCTCCATCGACCACACCAATGGGAAGCTCACCCATCTCGACGCGACGCCGCTGGTCGATCAGATGGCCTACATCAACGTCGATAAGACTGGCAAACACCTGCTCGGCGCGTCCTATGCCGGCGCCAAAGTGGCAGTCTACCCGATCGACGCGCGCTATCTCGTTGAGGACAAGGCGACCCAGATCATCGACACCAAGCCGAAGGCCCATTGCGTCTCCATCGACGCCAGCAACAAGCATGCCTATGTGCCGGTGCTCGGCGCCGATTACGTGATGCAGTTCAAGTTCGATGCCAGCACCGGCATGCTGAAGCCCAACGATCCGCCCACGGTCGCCACCAAGGCCGGCGCCGGCCCGCGCCATTTCATCATCCACCCGAACGGCAAATGGGGTTATCTCATCACCGAGACGACCGCGACGATCGGCACCTATTTGATCGACGAGGACAAGGGTACCCTTACCGAGGTGGCATTCGTCGACACCGGCGATTACAACCAAAAAGATTCGGCCTTTGCATCCGACATCCATATCACGCCGAACGGAAACTTCCTTTACGGCGCCGTGCGCACGACCAGCATGCTGCATGGGTACAAGATCGATCCCGAGAAGGGCACACTGACCGGGATCGGCAAATGGCCGACCGAGAAGACCCCGCGCGGCTTCAACATCGATCCGCGCGGAAAGTTCTTGCTGGCCGTGGGGATGGATTCAGCGAGCCTGACCGTCCATGCGATCGACCAGAACAGCGGCGAGCTGAAGAGCGTCAAGCAATATCCGATGGGTAAGCAGCCGAACTGGGTTGAGATCGTCGATAGGATCCACGACTAGCCGGCCATCGTACCGAAATGGCCGCGCTTGCCCCGGCCAGCCAACAGACCTCCGGGTCAAGCCCGGCCGCTAGAACGGTTGGATCGCGGTGCGCAGTTACGCCCGGCGCAACTCCTTTTCAGGAGGTTGTCGTACAAGCTGTCAAAAATCTGGGGAGGATGCCTTTTCGGTTCGCCAGCTCAGTTTGCCCGATGCGCTTCCTTGTCGGACGGCAATTCGCGATGTCCGCGTCGGGTCAAAAGCGCCATTTGAAAGTGCGACCATTCACTTCCGGTCTACCCTGACAAGCAGACAATTTCAGAGCCCGCCCGGACTTCGCATTAGGGTTAAAATGCGACCTGCGCTCAACGTCTGCTCCTAGGCCAAACCGGACGTTCAAGCTCAGCAGACCGGAGTGGGCGGACTCGTTATTGGCTTAAACCGACTCGTTTTTTCCTTTAGGGCACAGGTGACTCATCAGCAGGGGTCAAGCGTAGTCGTGCAGCACTTCGCCGATCGCATTTTCGCCGAGCGTGGCGTCCGCTTAGGGCGCGCGGCAATGATCCAACCTCGGCTAGATGATGCGGTGTGGACCGGCATTGGCGCCGTTGGCACTACGGTGCTCGGGATCTATCTTTTCGCCGGGCCTCAGATCGATAAAGCCATCGGCATGCTGATTGCCGAACAGCTGACGCCGGCCGCCGTCGAATTAGCGCTCGACATCCGCAGGGAGATCGAAGCCAGGTATGAGGAAGCAGACCAGCTGCGCTGTCGCGCGATCGAACGGGCCCAAATCGAAGCGGATCTCGCACAGCGCCGCTTCATGTTGGTCGACAACAATAATCGTCTCGTCGCCGACACGCTCGAAGGCGAATGGAACGACAAGCTCCGCGTGCTGGCCAAAGCCCGCGAAGATCGAGAGCGCGCACGAGAGCGGGATCAGCTCGTCCTCGATGAATGATCAATAGCCTGTTGTAATTGAAGTCGTGTAATCCCAGCAACACAGCGGTAGCAGGGCGGTCAACACATGCGAGTGATGCAGATCAATCTGGCCGCCGGATGATCCTACCGACGGGCTGTTGCGCGAAAATCACCAGCGGCGATAACCGCCGTGATAGCCGTAACCTCTATGATAACCGTAGCTCCTGTGCACGTATCCGTAACGACGGACGCCGTAGCCACGATAGCCGTAACCGTAGCCGTCCCCCCTGTAGACGGGCGCCGTGCGGACACAGCCGTTCGGGCCGCAGACTAGGGCGACGTTCTCGACGTTTGAAGCGGGAGAAAATGTGGCGAGCGGCATCGCCGACGCGCTTCCTGCCGCAGCAAGGCTGCCGAGCGCAGCAAGTCCAACAAGTGCAAATTTAAGCTTCATGGTTTCCTCTCATCGAATCTAAGGCACCTCACACTGTAGGAGTTTGAACGTGAATGCTGGATGAGCAGGCCAGCCGTTTTTGCGTGACGAAAATGCGGCGTGCTTGTGCTCTGCGCGGGGTCCCCAAGCGGCCCGTAGGAGCATCCGTAACGATGAGGGTGCCAAGGTCAGACTAGCTAAATGCGATAACGAGCAGGCCCGAGCACAACAGCACAAGGCAGGTCGCGATTAGCGCGAGGAATCCATCGGACACGAAGTCATGATTACGCATGATACACCTCCCTGTCGCGGAAGGAGGCTGGTCCGAATTTATTAAAGATTTCGGAATCGGGTTTTGGCCGCTGGTGATCCGGCAGATTCGCGCGCAGGTTCCTGAAAATCGCGAATTGAAGAACAAACACGGAAGCGCCGTGTCTTATCCGTGTACTATCGGCTCAGCGGTACCAAACGGGAAGGCCTGAAATTAAAGGGGTTTCCCCAACACACGAT
>NZ_JAQOSR010000306.1:0-5001 GCF_046718885.1 Bradyrhizobium sp. UFLA01-814
GTATCGGTGCGGCCGGTTAACAAAATCGGGAAAATTGCGACGATCTGCGGGATTATTCAGGGCTGCCGGGCATCGCCGCCATGTTGGTTCGCTGTGCGGAATCGATGCTCGCGACATGACGCAAAAAGGCCGGCGTGAGCCGGCCTTTTCCACTATCGGTTGTGGGTAGTATTCTCAGTAGCGGCCGTAAGCTGGGCCGCCGAGGTTGCCGAGATTGAAGCGGTAGTTGAGGCCCGCCTTCACGGTGTGCTCGTCATTGTGGAAGCTGCCGACAGGCACCAGCGCACCCGGCGCGGTGAAGCGGCTGTCGCCGAAGTCGTAGTACTGGTACTCGACCTTGGCCGACCAGTTCGGCGCGAACATGTATTCGGCGCCGCCGCCGATGGTCCAGCCGTTGCTGTGGTTGTCGCTGAGCGTGAAGCCGACCGGCGCGCCGCCGAGCGTCACCGTTTCGTTGTTGTCGGAATAGGCGTAACCGCCCTTCACATAGATCAGGCCCGGACCCCAGGTGTAGCCGACGCGACCGGTGATCGAGCCGATGCCGCGCTGGTTGTTGTTGTAGACGTAGCCGCCCGGGAAGATAGCGTTGAGCTGGTGGCCGCCGACCCAGGAATACTGGCCTTCGACGCCGATCACCCACATCGGCGACAGCTGCCAGTCGTAGCCGCCCTGCACGCCGCCCATGAAGCGGGCGTCGGAGTCGGACAGCGCGAGGCCGTTGAAGTTGTTGTTCTGGGAGAACACGCCGCCGAGATGGCCGCCGAGATAGAAGCCGGTCCAGTTGTAGAGCGGCGCGGCGTAAACAGGCGCGGGCGCCTTCTGATAGTAGCCACGGTTGAAATCGGCGGCGTTGGCGGTCGCGCCAAAGGCAGCGACGGCAGCCGCGGCGGCTGCGGTTGCGAGCAGGAACGTCTTCATGGGGGCAGTCTCCGGACAAGTCATGAGGCGCAGCGTGAATGGCGCCATCCATGGCGGATGGGTTAGACCGCATTTGAATAAAATGCAGTCACCCGAACGCTGCTCGGAGCGTTAAGTCGCAGCCTTTGCGGCGAAACGTTTTGTTGTGCCTAACGAACGCTTAAGGTGGAATGAAGCAAGGCTTAACGCGGTGCGCGCGGCGCGCATTTCCCGTTAACCAAGCCGCCGGCTAGGCCAGTCGCTTGCGCACGTCATCGCGCATCTGCTCGCGGAACGCCTGGCGGCGCGCGGCGCGATCCCTGACCGGAACGTCGTGGCGATCGAACACGTCGAACTTCTCCAGGATCGGATAGTGCTCGCTCGCCATCGCCAGCACGCGCAGCAGGGCGGCAACCTTCGGGGTCGGGCCGGTGACTTCCCACCTGCGCAGCTTCTCGGCGCCGCCGGCAGCCGACAGCCCGCACAGCTTCGCCATATCAGCCGCCGTCAGCTCGCGGCCGAGCGCCTCGCCGAGATGTTCGCGTAATTTCTTTAGTTCTGGGCCGGTCACGCTGGGTCCGCTCCGCGATGGCAAAATGTGAAGTGAGTCACATGACGTGCTCGAGGCGCGGGTTATACGCCACACAGGTGAGTTCTAAAGGAAGCCATCATGCACGGCATCATCGAAAGCCTCAGCCCCGAACACGATCAGATCGATTGGAAATGGGTCGGCAGTGTGTTCACGTTCTACGTCGTGCTGACGATCGGCGGGATGGGCGCGCTGCTGGCGCATTGATCCGCGGAAGCGGTGCGAAGGGCCGATTGCGCGGATAGCGATCAAAATAGAGCGGTCACGTGACGGCTCAGGCCCGGCGGTAGCCGCCGGATCGCATAATCCTCCCTGAGAGGCGGTAGCCACGTCCTGCCGGCGCCTCCGTTCGGCGCCGACAGGGTGTGTTCAGATCATCAGCGTGAAGCGAGAGCGTTGGCCATTCGGGCAGATGTGCCGGGCGGCCTTGGCAAAGACCGTGCAGCGACCGCGGGTGCGGACGGCGTCGCATTGGTCGGCCAGGCACCAGGGAACGGCGGAGCGAAATGGTGCGCCTTCAGAGCGGCGATTTCCCATGAGTTCAGACAGGTTTTCCCGCCATACTCCGTCGAGTTGTAGAAGGCGTGAAATCCGATACCAAGAGCCGAGGCGAAGCGGTCTCCCTTGGTCGCGCCATCCACATAGCCTCTGAGCTTGGCGCAGAACTTGGGCAGATTTGCCGACCAGGGAGAATCAACCGCATTCTGGGCATTGTTGAATTGGCTTTGAAGCTCGCCGTACCGATCGGAAAAGGCCCTGTCCACTCCGAGCCAGCCGTTTCCGCCGTCAATATCCGGCCCGGTGTCACGCACGATCTTGTCGATCGAGATAACGGTCTTTCGGCCGCTTCTGTAGCTGATGTTGCTGGCGGTTGACCTGATCTCATACTGCCTGGGATCGGGCGATCTGGTTTCCGCAAACGACGCCATGATCGAGTTCACCCCGTTGTTGAGCGTGGTGATGGCGTTGCTGTTCTTCTCCAGATAGGAGACGACAGGAACGATCGCCGATCCAATACCGGTGCCCGTGGCCAGGGAGCCCAACGCGACAGCACTGGTGCCGACCGTCGCAATCCCGCTCACAAACTTCGTCGGGTCATTGAATCGAATGGTGTCCGACTGCTTGTACTCAAAGTGCAGCCTTACTTTCGCGTTCGCCGGAACGTCGGTGATGATGGTGCCTTCGCAGTTCTGAATTTGAACGTCGCCAAAGTTGGCTTTCGCTATGATCGGTACCTTGACCTGCTTGATCTGGTCACTCTTGGCATTCGGGAACGTGACGACGGCCGCAAGGGCGACAGACCGGTCGTGAATATTGAATCCATCCTGGAATATGTTGCCGGTTCGCTTCGCTCCGACCCAGTCCGACGCCACGTTGTTCAAGCTCTGCGCATTGTCGCAGAGATTGCGGACCTTGAGATCGTACTCGAAGACGTCCCTGGGACTGTCGAAGGCTCTTATGACCGGCGGCGAGCCCGAAGCACGCTCAATATCGACCAACTCAAAGCCGAATGCGGACGAGGATGCCAACAGCGCAAGAGCCGTCGGCAGCAAGGTTTTGATGCGCACGTGAAATCCCCCAATTCCCTATCGTATTGCGGAGTTTTGAAATTCGCCATGTAACTACAGTTACATAGAAGTATAGCTCCGGCCGAAAATCAACCAAAAGTAGATTTTCGTACGAAAGAACGGAGGGCTGTCTTTGGCGAGGGGATAGTGGGATCAGGGCGGGTAGGGAGGTCTTCGGTTCAGTCGCAGTGCGATGAAGATCCTGGTGCTGCCAGACAGGATTGAACTGTCGACCTCTCCATTACCAATGGAGTGCTCTACCACTGAGCTACGGCAGCATGCCCGGGAAAAATTGAATCGGCCCCAAGGGCCCGTCCAAGCGGGCGGTTCTTGCCACAGGCCTCCCCTTGGCGCAAGCGAAACAGCGCCCCGGTCGCCCTTGAAATTGGCAGAAATCGACGGCCTCGCCGATGATTCCGGCCAATCTGGCCGATTTCGGCCGGATTGGGTTCCCGATCGCGTCGAAACTATCCCGATCCGCGCTCGCCGCCGAATCATATCGCCGCAACTGGCCGACCGGGCAGGGTGCGCGGGCACCCGCCATTGGCTATGCTCACCTCGCGCAGGGCGGCGGCGGTTCGAGAGTTCTAGAATGACAGGCGATCAGGACAGAGGCGGCGGGCAGGCCGGAGCCCGCGTGAAGGATTCACGACAGGATCGTCTCAAGCTGGCGCTGCGCGAAAATCTGAAGCGACGGAAATCGCAGGCGCGCGGTCGCGAGGATGTGGCTTCCGAACCAGCCGATGGCTCGCTAGATGACGCCGGCGGAAACGAGCCGCGCCGTTAACCCGGTTCGTGCGCATTGTTATAAGGAAGCGGGTCGCCGATATGGCTGTAGATGAGACGACGATCGATCGGCTGAGCGCAACCGCCTACGCCTTCCCGCGCCATGAGCAGACTTTTCCGACCCTGACCGCGCACGAGATCGAGCGGATGCGCCGCTTCGGCGAGCCGCGCTCATACCAGGACGGCGAGGCGCTGTTCGAGACCAGCAAGCCCGGGCCCGGCATGTTCGTGGTGCTGTCGGGCAATGTCTCGATCACCCAGCGCGACGGCCTCGGCCATGTCGCGCCGATCATCGACCAGGGACCGGGCCAGTTTCTCGCCGAGATCGGCCAGCTCTCCGGCCGCCCGGCGCTGGTCGACGGCCATGCCGATGGGGTGGTCGAGACGCTGCTGTTGCCGCCCGACCGGCTGCGTGCGCTTTTGGTCGCGGAGGCCGATCTCGGCGAGCGCATCATGCGCGCTCTGATCCTGCGCCGCGTCAGCCTGATCCAGGGCGGCGCCGGCGGGCCGGTGCTGATCGGCCCCGCCTCGGTCGGCAACATGGCGTCGCTGCAGAATTTCTTGGCGCGCAACGGCCAGCCGCACCACTTCCTCGACCCCGAGACCGACAAGGATGCCGCCGACCTCGTCGCGCGCTATTCGCCGACGCGCGCCGAGCTGCCGCTGGTGGTCTGTCCCAACGGCACGGTGCTGCGCAATCCGTCCGAGACCGCGCTTGCGATGGCGCTCGGCATGATCGGCAACAGCGCGCATGAAAAACTCTACGATGTCGCCGTGGTCGGCAGCGGCCCGGCAGGGCTTGCCACCGCGGTCTATGCGGCGTCGGAAGGCCTGTCGGTTGCGGTGTTCGATTCCCGCGCCTTCGGCGGCCAGGCCGGCGCCAGCATGCGCATCGAAAACTATCTGGGCTTTCCGACCGGGATCTCCGGCCAGGCGCTGGCCGGACGGGCCTTCAACCAGGCGCAGAAATTCGGCGCCGAGATGCTGATCCCGGTCTCGATCAAATCACTCGACTGCACGAAAGCGTCCGGCGCATTCGTGCTCGACACCGCATGCGGGCATACGCTGCGCGCGAAATCCGTGGTGGTCGCCAGCGGGGCGCGCTATCGCCGGCCCGAGATCGACAATCTCGATGCCTTTGAAGGCCGCGGCGTCTGGTAC
>NZ_JAQOSR010000307.1:0-4989 GCF_046718885.1 Bradyrhizobium sp. UFLA01-814
GGCGTCGAGCGCCGTATCGATGGCGAGAATCATCATGGGAGGGCGAATAGTGAATAGGGAATGGCGAACAGGGGTCTTGCGGAGAATGCTATTCGCGATTCGCCACTCGCCATTCGCCGCTCCATCACATCGGCCGGACTTCCTGCACGTCGGGCACGAAGTGCCGGAGCAGGTTCTGGATGCCGTGTTGCAGGGTTGCGGTCGACGACGGGCAGCCGGCGCAGGAGCCCTTCATGTTGAGATAGACGATGCCGTCCTTGAAGCCGCGGAAGGTGATGTCGCCGCCGTCATTGGCGACCGCAGGACGCACGCGGGTCTCGATCAGGTCCTTGATCTGCTCGACCGTCTCGGCGTCGGCCTCGTCGAAGAACTCGTCTTGCTCGTCGCGGGCGTCGTCGCTGGCCGCGGTGCCGTCGGCGAGCAGCGGCGCGCCGGACATGTAGTGCTCCATGATCGCGCCGAGGATCGCGGGCTTGAGGTGCTGCCAGTCGCCGTCCGCCTTGGTCACGGTGATGAAGTCGCCGCCGTAGAACACGCCGGTGACGCCGGATACGGCGAACAGCCGTTCGGCGAGCGGCGAGCGTGCGGCGGATTCGGGCGAGGAGAATTCCATGGTGCCGCTGTCGAGCACCATGCGGCCCGGGATGAATTTCAGCGTGGCGGGATTCGGCGTGGCTTCGGTCTGAATGAACATTTGCTGTCTCCGGCGTCGCCGGTTCAAGGCCGGCGCGTTGGGTTCCATTATAGCGTTTTCGAGCGAAGTGACACCGGTTCGCGAAGAAAACGCGTCAAATCAAGGAGTCAGATGGCAACTAAAAAGCCCGCGATCAAGCCGCAAAACCGCGGTTCCAGGCGCCTACCCATGCCCGGAAGCGGGTCCGGGGCCGGTAACGGGCTAGGACAGGGCGTCGATCTCGGCGTCGGTCAGGCCGCCCGGCACGATGGTCACCGGGATCGGGAATGCCCCCATGGTCTTGGCCATGGTGGTGATGATCGGCCCGGGCCCCTCGGCGCCCGGATTGGCGGCCAGCACCAGCGCTGCGATATCGACGTCCTTGTCGATCACATCGAGGATCTGCTCGATCGGGTCGCCCTCGCGAATCACCCGCTCCGGGGTGATCGCGGCGATGCCGTTGGCCCGGCCCGCGGCGCGGTCGAGCGCCTCGTTGGCGGCCTCCTCGGCCTCCGCGCGCATGATGTCGGCGACCCCGAGCCATTGCTGGTTCTGATCCTCGGTCTCGATCACCCGCAGCATCACGACGCCGCCGCCGACCCGGATCGCCCACCGGCTGGCGTAATAGACCGCGCGGTCCCATTCCGCAGTGTCGTCAACGATGACGAGGCATTTCGGCTTGTGACCTGTCTCGTAGCTTCGTCGCTGGGTGGTCATGCATGTCCCGGTGCTGAACCAAACCAACCCATGGTGCCATACTCCCTCGCCGTTTGGGAGAGGGAGCGCGCAGTTCCTGCCTTGCGTGTCAGCGCGGGCGGATGAAGCCGACGATGTCCTTGGTGATGCGCATGGTCTCGTCGGCGATGCCGCGGGCGCGGTTGGCGCCGTCGGCGAGGACCGCGTCGACATGGCCGGGATCGGCGACCAGCTTCTTCATCTCGGAAGCGATCGGCGCCAGTTTTGCGACGCAAACCTCGACCAGTGCGTTCTTGAAGCTGGAGAACTGCCCGCCGCCGAACTGCGTCAGCACCTCCTGCTTGGAGATGCCGGCCAGCGCCGCGTAGATGCCGACCAAGTTGTCGGCCTCGGGACGCGTCTCCAGGCCCTTTTCCTCCGACGGCAGCGGCTCCGGATCGGTCTTCGCCTTGCGGATCTTCTGCGCGATGGTGTCGGCGTCGTCGGTGAGGTTGATGCGCGAATTGTCCGACGCATCCGACTTCGACATCTTCTTGGTGCCGTCGCGCAGGCTCATCACCCGCGTCGCGGGTCCCGTGATCAGCGGCTCGGGCTGCGGGAAGAACAGGCCGTCGGCGAAACCGTGACCACGAACTGAATCGCCGAAATCGTTGTTGAACTTCTGCGCGATGTCGCGGGACAGCTCCAGGTGCTGCTTCTGGTCCTCGCCGACCGGCACATGGGTCGCGCGGTACAGCAGGATGTCGGCGGCCATCAGCACCGGATAGTCATAGAGGCCGACCGAGGCGTTCTCGCGGTCCTTGCCGGCCTTCTCCTTGAACTGCGTCATGCGGTTCAGCCAGCCGATCCGCGCGACGCAGTTGAAGATCCAGGTCAGCTCGGCATGGCCGGCGATCTGGCTCTGGTTGAACACGATGTGCTTCTTGGCATCGATGCCCGCGGCGATGAAGGCCGCGGTGACCTCGCGGGTGTTGCGGGCGAGCTCGGCCGGGCCGCCCCAGACCTCGACGCCCTGCGTGATCGCATGCATGTCGACGACGCAATAGATGCAGTTGTGGGTCTGCTGCATCTTCACGAAGTTGACGATGGCGCCGAGGTAGTTGCCGAGGTGCAGATTGCCCGTCGGCTGGACGCCTGAGAAAACCCGTTCAACGAACGCCATGGTCTAATTCCCGGAAATGGCTAGTTTTGCCGCGTCGTTTGCCACTTAAGCTCCGCGCGCGCAAGTCAGGCGGGGCGCCTTTGCCTGACGGCGTTAATCGTCTCGCGCCAGCCGGTGACGCCGAAAAGCTGCAAGAACAGCCCGTAACCGGCGATGCCTGCGGCAATCAGCACAAGCAGGGAGGCCGCCTGCACGAAACCGTGGCTGCCGGCGGACGGCAGCGCGCCCTCCGCGAGCCAGAGCAGGGCGCCCATCGCGAGCGCCGCGGCCAGGATGCGCGGCAGCCGGCGGCGCGCATCGGCATCGATCGAGAAGCCGAAGGTCGCGGCCCCCTTGCGGATCAGTGCCAGTGCGTTGCTCCAGGCGCCGAGCGCGATGCCTGCGGCAATTCCGCTCGCACCGAAGATCTGGCCGAGCAGGAAAGCCGCCGCGATCGCCACCACGACCGCCTTCAGCGTCGCGAGCAGCGGCGTCAGCGTGTCCTCGCGCGCAAAAAATGCCGGCGACAACGCCTTCACCAGCACATGCGCCGGCAAGGCCAGCGCCAGCCAGATCAGGGCTTGCGCGGTTGCCGCGCTATCCTGGGCGGTGAACGCGCCGTGCTCGAACAGCATTCGCACGATCGGCTCGCTCAGCACCACCAGGCCGAGCGTCGCCGGCAGCGCCAGCCCGACCGCAAGCTCAAGGGCACGCGATTCCGCATGCGCGATCGCGCTGGATTCGCCGCTGCGCACGGCGCGCGTCATCTCCGGGATCAGCACCGTGCCCATGGCGACGCCGACAATGCCGAGCGGCAGCTCGAGCAGGCGGTTGGCGAAATAGAGCCAGGACACCGCCGATGGCGAGGTCGATGCGATCACCGCGCCTGCCACCATCAGCCATTGCGGCGCGCTGCTCGCGACCATGCCGGGGATCGCGCGGCCGAGAAAGCCGCGCATGTCAGGATCGAAGGACACGCGGAGCGGCGAAGCGAGTTTCGCGCCGCGCAGCGCCAGCATCGACAGTTGCAGGAAGCCGGCGATGCCGATCGTCGCCGCCATCACAATCGCCGCCTGCGCCGGCTCCTGCTGCCGCACCAGCAGCACGGCCATCACTGATATCAGCGCGATGTTGAACAACAGCGGCGAGAACGCGGTCAGCGCGAAGCGCCCCTGGGCGCTGAGCAGCGCCATCATCACGGTGACCGGACCGGCGAAGGCCAGATAGGGCAGCATCAGCCGTGCGTAGTCGACGGCGAATTGCAGTGTGTCGCGGCCGACGAACCCCGGCGCGATCGCCGCGATCACCAGCGGCATCAGCACGCCGATGACGAGCGCGGCCGCGATCACGGCGGCGCTGATGGTGCCGAGCACGCGGCCGGCAAAGGCGGTTGCCGCGTCCAAGCCGCCGGCATCGCGCGCCTTCAGCCAGGCCGGCACCAAAGCGGCATTCAGTCCACCCTCGGCCAGCAGCCGTCGCACCACATTCACAAGCTGGAACGCCGCCAGGAAGGCATCCGCCACCGGCCCCGCGCCCAGCAGCGCTGCGATCACGGAATCGCGCACGAAGCCGAGCAGTCGCGAGGCCAGCGTTCCCGAGGAGACCGTGAGGAAGGAGCGGAACATGAGGTCTGTATAGCAGTAGCGCGCTTTGCTGCCAGCGGCACTCCGCCAGCCCCGTCATCCTGAGGTGCGAGCGAACCGAGCCTCGAAGGATGCATCGGCCACTAGTCGGGCCGTCCATCCTTCGAGGCTCGCCAAGAGGCTCGCACCTCAGGATGACGGGTTACAGGCGAGGGGATGACGGAACTAGCAGCAGCCCTTCCCTTGCTGCCCCGAGCCTGAACGTGATAGGCCGCCACTCTTGTTGGGTGGCGTTAACACAGGGCAGGTCTATGGCTGACGCAAAATACGACGTTCTCGGGATCGGCAACGCGATCTTCGACGTGCTGGTACAGACCGACGAGGCATTCCTTGCCCGTCACGGCATGACCAAGGGCTCGATGCAACTGATCGACGAGACGCGCGCGACGGCGATCTACGGCGACATGGGCGTGGCGACCGAGATGTCGGGCGGTTCGGCCGCGAACACCATCGTCGGCGTCGGCAGTCTCGGCGCCCGCGCCGCCTATGTCGGCAAGGTCAAGGACGACCAGATCGGCAAGCTCTACGTCCACGACATCCGCGCCGCCGGCGTCGCCTTCGACACCGCGCCGGCCAGGACCGGCCCGGCCACCGGCTGCTCCTACATCCTGGTGACGCCGGACGGCGAGCGCACCATGAACACCTATCTCGGCGCTGCGCAGGATCTGACGCCGGACGATATCGATCCGGCGCAGATCGCAGCCGCTAGCATCATCTATCTCGAGGGCTATCTCTGGGATCCGAAGAACGCCAAGGACGCGTTCGTGAAGGCGGCTGATATCGCGCATGGCGCGGGCCGCCAGGTCGCGCTGACGCTGTCGGATTCGTTCTGCGTC
>NZ_JAQOSR010000308.1:0-4938 GCF_046718885.1 Bradyrhizobium sp. UFLA01-814
CACCACCGCGTCGCTGAACTTCGACGATCGCTTCGGCTCTCGCTCCACGATCAATTCGGCCTCACTCTATTATCCACTGCGCCGCGGGTTCCGTTCGAGTCGCGGCGATTTCAATTCCGAGTTCGGCCAGATCGAGGACGCGCTGGCCGGCCAGCTGCGCGACACGCAGACCGAACTGCCGACCAGCCAGTCGGCGACGGCGTCCGTCGCTGCCACGACCACGGCGACGACGTCCACCGTGCCGATGCCGCGGTCGCGGCCGGCCGAGGCCAATCTGCTTGCACGTAACGATCAGCCGCCGCCACCACAGGCGCCGGTGCAGCAGGGCGACAACCGGACATTCCTGCAGAAAATTGCCGACATGATGCCGGGCAAGATGCAGCTGGCCTCGCTCGATCCGAATGACGGATTGTTGTCCGGTCCGAGCCCCGATCTCGGCAAGCTCGGTTATGACAACACCACGGCCGTCTACGACATCACCGGCCGCATCGTGTACATGCCCGACGGTACCAAGTTCGAGGCGCATTCAGGCCTCGGCAATCTGCTCGACGATCCCGCGCATGTGACTGCCCGCAACGCCGGTGCGACGCCGCCCGGCATCTATGAGATGAAGCCGCGCGAGAAGCTGTTCCACGGCGTGCCCGCGCTGCGCATGACCCCGGTCGACGGCAGCGACACCTTCGGGCGCGTCGGCCTGCTGGTCCACAGCTACATGCTTGGGCCGAACGGCGACTCCAACGGCTGCATCTCGGTCAAGCACTACGACAAGTTCCTGCAGGCCTACCGCAGCGGCACGGTCAAGCGCATCGCCGTCGTCATCAACATCAAGGATGTCCAGTCGGCCTCGACCCGCGCGGCGTCGAACTCGTAGGCCGACCGCCGGCGCCTTCGGTCCGTCAAGCTTCAGTGTGTCTCCTCGCCTCCGGCGCGAAACGCGCCGGGCGCTGCGCCATAGGCGCGGCGGAACGCCCGCGCAAAACTCTCGTGGCTCTTGAATCCCACGCGCAGCGCGATCTCGCCGATCGGAAGATCGGTCAATCGAGGGTCGCGAAGCTGGCTGAGGCTGTGGCGGAGCCGCGCATCGCGGACATGCGCCGCGAGGGTCGTTCCGGCATCGGCGAGCACGGCAAACAAATGGCTGCGCGAAATGTTCAGGTGCCGGCAGATGTATTTCGCGGACAGTTGCGGATTGTGCAGTTCGTCCAGGATGAAGGTCTGGATTTGCCGCAGCATCGCCTCGCGCGGTGACGTCGATCCGGCCGTCGGCACGCCGACGGTGGTCGCCCGCACCAGCAGGCCCTCGAGCTGGCTTGCGGCGAGGTCGTCGACCAGCGCGAAATCGTCGGGGATATCGCGCAGCGCGCCGAGATAGGCGGAGGCGAGACGGCCCGCGCCGCGTCCGGCGATGACGATCGGCGGCCGCCCGGACATTTGCTGCAGATGCCGCCGCAGCCGCGCGCCGGAAATCGTGGCGCAGATCAGGTCGCAGCCCTGCTCGAACCGCATCGCGAAGGGCTCGTTGGTGTCGAGCAGCACGATGTCGCCGGGCCGCGCCAGCGTCTTTTGCCCATGCTGCTCGACCACGGCGTCGCCCGTGATCTGCAGATTGGCGAAGAACGATCCGTCCTGGAAGCTGCCGATTCCCTTCCGCGTACGGTGGATGGCGTTGGGCACGGACTGCACCCGCGACAACGGCAGCGCGGGGCTGCCGATGCTGGTGATCGCGCCGTCGAAATCGCCGGCCGAGATCTTCTCCGGCTCGAGCGGCAGATAGGTCCGCAGCACCGCTTCGCGCCAATAGGCGAAACGCTCTGCCGGTGCGACATCGTGCATATTCCAGGAAGCGCCCATGTTCGCTTGCCGAAGTTTGCCTGCCAAGACGGAAGCCGGCGATGAGCTTACAATCAATTGCCGTGCCAGTCAGGCGGACATTTTGCCAAATCGGCGTGGACGGGGCGTCAATGACTTCGGCGGCCCGGCGCCTCACCTTCGGACATTCGACCCGCTGGAGGAGAGACGACCATGCCGATCGATTTCACCCTGACCGCAGACCAACGCGAGCTGCAGATGTCCGCCCGGAGCTTCGCGCGGACCGTGCTTTCGGGCGTCGCCGACGCAACCGGCCATCTCGCCACGCCCGCGGAGCGCTTTGCGGCGACCAGGCCGTTCTACGAACAGGTGGTCAAGGCCGGTTTCCTGCGCCGGATGATCCCTGCGCCGCTCGGCGGCGAGGGCACCGGCGTGTTCGACATGGCCATCGTCGCCGAGGAGTTTCAGGCCGTCGATGTCAACGTCTCGCTGACGCTGTTCGGCTCGCTGCTCGGCCTGATGCCGGTGATGCTGGCGGGCTCGCCGGCGCAGCAGAAGACCTTCATCGCGCCGTTCCTCGAACGTGCCGGCACGCCGCTCGCCGCCTTCGCCTTCAGCGAGCCCGGCGGCAGCGCGAACTTCGCCTCGCCGGTGCCGGGAACCGGCTTGCGGACAGCGGCGCGCCTCGACGGCGAGGAATGGGTCATCACCGGCGCCAAGCAATGGGTGTCGAGCGCGACCGGCTGGGACGGCAACGGCGCCGACCTGATCTGCGTGGTCTGTCGCACCGATCCCACGGCTGCGCCCGACGGCGCGATCTCCGTGATCGCGGTGCCGCGGTCCGCCGGCGGCATCAAGGGCATCGTGCTCGAACGCGCCGCCGACCTGATGGGCCATCGCGCCCATCTGACGCCGCGCTTTCGGCTAGAGCAGGTGCGGACGGCCAGGGACAATGTCCTCGGCCGCGCCGGCGGCGGGCTCGAACTGGTGGAGATGAGTTTTGCCGGCACCGCCGCGCTGGTCGGCGTGTTCGGCGTCGCGCTGATGCGCGCCGCCTTCGACTATGCGCTGAACTTCGCCCGGACCGAGCATCGCGGCGGCGCGGCGCCGATCATCGAGCACCAGGCGGTCGGCTACGCGCTGGCCGATGCCAAGATGGCGATCGAGGCGGCACGCTATTTGAGCTGGAAGGCCTGTCACGCCATGGACAGCAATGCGCCCGGTGCCTTCGAGCTCGCACTGCACGCCAAGGTGTTCGGATCGGAGACCGCGGTGAAAGTGATCACCGATTTGATGCGTGTGGTCGGCATCGAGAGCTACGATCACCAATGTCCGCTCGCCGGCCTGCTTCAGGACGCGATGGCCTATCCCCTGTTCGACGGCGGCAACATGGGTGTGCGCCGCCGCCAGCTTCATGCGCTCCTGAAGAGCCCGGGTTACGGCCCGCTGACCGCGTCGGGTGCGGCCTAGAGCTTTTCCCGTTCCGATGGAATCGGAACGGGGCTCTAGATTCTTGTTTTGACGCGTTTTCTTCACGCGAACCGGTATCCACTTCGCTCGAAAACGCTCTAGCCGATCTCTTTCCTGACCGTCGCGGCGGCGTCGCACATCGCCTTCAGTTTTCCGAACGCAACGTGCCGCGGCATGTATTTCATGCCGCAGTCCGGCGCGATCACCAGCCGCTCCGCCGGCACATGCTTCAGGCCGTTGCGAATGCGATCGGCGACGACGGCGGCAGGTTCGATCTCGGGATTGCCGAGGTCGAGCACGCCGAGCATGATCTTTTTCGAGGAGAGATCCCTAAGCACGCCGAGATCGAGCTTCGGCTGCGCGGCCTCGATCGAAATCTGGTCCGCGATGGTGTCGTCGAGCTCGGCAAGGAACGAATAGCCGGCCGGCTTGGTCGAGCCGGGCACCACGGCCGCATAGCCGAAGCAGAGATGCACCACGGTCGGGATGCTGATGCCTTGCAGCGCGCGATTGATCGCCTTCACCGCATAGCGCTTGGCAAGATCCGGATTGTTGCGCACCCAGGGCTCGTCGAGCTGGATGACGTCGGCGCCGGCCTTCTCGAGGTCGCGAGCCTCGGCATTGACGGCCTCGGCGAAGGCCATCGCGAGCTCCTCGTCGTCCTTGTAGAACTCGTTCCTGGCCTGCTGGCTCATCGTGAACGGGCCGGGCAGGGTGATCTTGGCGGCACGGTCGGTGTTCCTGCGCAGGAATTGCATGTCGTGCAGCTCGACCGGTCCCTTGCGCTTCACCGGACCGACCACGCGCGGCACCGGCGTCTGCGTATTGCCGGTGCGCGCCGTGATCATTGCGGGATTGTCGGCATCGACGCCCTCGAGGGCGGTGGCGAACCGGTTGGAGTAGCTCTCGCGGCGGATTTCGCCATCGGTCACGATGTCGATGCCGGCGCGCTCCATGTCCCGGATCGCCACGACGGTCGCGTCGTCCTGCGCCTCTTCCAGATGCTCGGCCGGCAGGCGCCACATCGCGTGCATGCGGGTGCGCGGCACCGACTTCGACAGCATCGCGCGATCGACCAGCCATTCCGGCTGCGGATAGCTGCCGACGACGGTGGTCGGCAGCAGATGCCTGGGCAGGTTCATGATGTCCTCCTTCTTGTCGTTGTGTGGTGAGATCAAGCCGCGCGCGTTGCGCTTGCCGCGGTTTCGTCTTTCACGGGATTGCGCAGCACGCCGATGCCGGTAACCTCGACCTCGACGACGTCGCCATCCTTCATCCACAACGGCGGCGTGCGGTAGGCGCCGACCCCGCCGGTGGTGCCGGTGACGATGACGTCGCCCGGCACCAGCTCGGTGAAGGTCGAGCAATAGGCGATCAGGGTCGCGACGTCGAACACGAGGTCCGAGATCGGCGCGGTCTGCACCTCGACGCCATTGAGGCGGGTTGCGATGTGCTGCTTGCTGATATCGGGGAGCTCGTCGGTCGTCACCATCCACGGGCCGAAGCCGCCGGTGCCGACGAAATTCTTGCCCGGCGCGAATTGCGAGGCGTGACGCTGCCAATCGCGGATGCTGCCGTCATTGTAGCAAGCATAGCCCGCGACATGGCCGAGCGCGGTCTCTGTCTCTTATACACATCTGACGCTGCCGACGACCATGG
>NZ_JAQOSR010000309.1:0-4884 GCF_046718885.1 Bradyrhizobium sp. UFLA01-814
CGAACCCAACTACAAATGAGGCTCGCATCTTGCTGATCAGCTCACGCCCGACAAGGTGCGGAAGACACGCCGCTTACGATCTATCTCTCAGGTCGTGTACGAACTGGGTGATGTCATAGGCCTTATCCGCCCCCAGAGTGACCCGCTTCGCGCATCCGCGCCTGTCGATCATGGCAAGCGCAATCTCCCGTTCGGCGGTGACCGTCGCTTGGCTCACCCCACCCAAAACCGCTAAACCATTTCGGTTCTCCATCAGCGCATGGCCCATATAGCTCAGCTTGGCCGGCTGGCCGTCACCATTCTTGTAGAGCCGCGCCTCAGGGGCGGTCGTGCTTGCATGGGTCTCGTTGGATCGCTTCTCCTTGTGGAAGCTGCGCTCGGCGTTGCGCCCCGGACCGTCCTCGTCTTTGTCGCTGCCGTCCTTCTTCCGGAAGCTCTTGATCGAAGCCCACGCTTCAATCAGCGTACCATCCACCGAGAAGTGATCGCTCGATAGCAGACGCTTGACCTTTGGTTGCACCAAACGCGTTCAGGAACTTGGCCGCAATCTCGCCCTCAAGCAACCGGTCGCGGTTCTTCGAGAAGGTCGAATGGTCCCAAACCGCATCGTCCACCCCAAGCCCAACGAACCAGCGGAACAGAAGATCGAACTCCATCCGTTCCATCAGATGCCGTTCACAGCGAACCCCGTAAAACGCATGGTGGAGCATCGCCCGAAGTAACTTCTCCGGTGCGATCGAGGGGCGACCGAAGTCCGTATAGAGCTTGCCGAACTCCCCAGAAAGGTCGCCCAGCGCCGCATTCGCCAAATCTCGGATCACCCGTAGCGGGTCGTCGACGCGAACCCGGGCCTCCAAGTCCACATAACTGAAAAGCGAGCCGGACCGTTCGTCACTCCCCCGCATCGCGCTCCCCTGTTAAATCCTAGCCCGAGAGAATCACGATACGAAACGCTTCGCTACCGACTTCTTCAACAGCCTGCTAGGCTACAATCTTCCTCCAGTGCGCCCACTCTCGGCGATCATTATCGGCGTCAAGCTGAATGCCCCACACAACTCGGATCACTATCGGCAACAATCTCGTCTTTACCGAAGTTGACCGAGTAAGCGAAATGCTTGGGCAGGCAGGAGGGATTTCCTCAGCCTTGGCCCGATTTGTCAGTCTGACGAAGGCTCCTTCCTTGCGTGAGTTCAGGTTCCGAGAGCATCGCGGTTCCAATGATGCCCTCCCTTGCCAAATGCGCGATCTCTGCGTCAGAGAGCCCGAGAACACTTGACAGGATCTCTCCGTTATGTTGTCCCAGCGTTGGCGCGGCTGCGCGTAATTCATAAGATCCGGTGCCCTCCCGGATTGGCATCGAGGGCTGCGGATGCAAGCCAACGAAAGCGCGTTCGACTTCCTGCAGAAACGCACGCGACCTGAGATGTCGATCATTGAGTAGATCAACTGGCAGGCGGGCCACGCCAGCCGCAACCCCTGCGGCCTGCAACTCGGACATAGCCTGATCCGCATTGCGGGGGAGCGTCCAACCTTCGATGCCTTTCTCTATCTCGTCCTCGACATCGCGGCGCCCTTCAGCGAATTTCAGCGATGCGTCGGCAGCCCAGTCTGGCCGCCCGATAAGGACGGCAAGCCTCTGCCACATGTCTGCGTCCGTCGCGGCCAATAGGATCCAGTTATCCTCGCCCGCACAGCGGAAGCAGCCGTGCGGCACGAACTGCGGATGTCGATTACCGTATCTGATTGGCGGCGTACCGCAGATCGAATTGACGGCGATCCACGGCGCAGCAAAGGGCATCATGCATTCGATCTGCGCCAAGTCAATGAACTGTCCCTGCCCGGTGGTGAGGGCGTGAATCAGCGCAACGAGAACCGCTGCGCAGCCGTTCAATCCGCCCACGGCATCCCCAAATGCAACATGGCTCATTACAGGTGTTTGGCCGGGGTTTCCGATCACGCTCGGTAACCCCGAGCCCTGCTCGAGAGTAGAGCCATAGGCCCGGCAGTTACGGAGGGCGCTGTTCGTGCCAAAGGCTGACATCGACATCATGATGAGGCGAGGGTTGAGCACTCTGAGCACATCGTAGCCGAGCCCGAGTCGGGGCAGCACATCGACCGAATAGTTGTCGACAACAATATCGGCTCCCGCCAAAAGCCGTTTGGCAAGCGCTAGGCCTTCCGTGCGCTTCAAGTCGAGCGTAATGCCACGCTTGTTTCGGTTCATCATGCAGAAACGTAACGCCTTTTCGTACATCTGGCCGGCTACGAAACCAGCAGGCCGATTAAGGCCGCGCCACCAGTCTGGATACTGGATGGCCTCGACCTTGATGACCTCAGCACCGAGATCAGCGAGCGTGCGAGTACATAGCGGCCCCGCCCATCCCATCGAAAAGTCGATGACGCGAACTCCTTGCAATGGCAATCCGCCGATATCGATGCGGCCGGACGACGCCGACGCAGTGCGAACCTGACCTGTTCGGTAATTCGCGAAAGCCTGCTGCTCACCAGGAGCCGGAACTCTTCCACCCTGCCGCGGCGGCGTCAATGTCAACCGCTGCATGGAGCCAGTTGTCAGGCCCTCCTCTTCGCCAAGCAGGACGGGTACGATTGCGCCGCGCTCCCTCTTCTCCGCGTCCTGGAGCAGATCGGATATTTCAGGTACTGGGACGATCGGGATCTTGCGCTTTAGCCCTTCCGCAAACCACTCCTGCGCTGTTCGCGTCTTAAGCCTCGGGACGAACTGTCGTTCAATCTGCTCCGCGTGTTGCAGACGGTTGTCATTGAGGAGTAACGTTGGATCATCACGCAATTCGGCCAAGCCGAGCATGTCGCAGAACGCGCGCCATTGTGTCGGTGCCACCGTCGTAACGCCGAGCCAACCCTTCTTGGTTTCGTAAATGCCGGTAGGGAAGTTCGGCCAAAAGCGGTTAATGCCAATCCGGCGCATCACGTCGCCGTGTTCAAACGCCTCGAACATGAGATACTCGCTGAGGGTGAGACAGGATTCGAATATGTTGAGCGACCACGACCGCCCTGTCCCACCCCGCGATCGCGCAACCGCCGAAGACGCCGCGGCGATAAAACCCCATAGGCCGGCAAGGATACCTGTCTGAAAATCCGGCGAGTGAGATGGCGGGCCTTCGACCGTCCCGCACAGCTTGACGAGGCCGGCAAGCGCTCGGACGGTCGAGTCGGTTGCGGCGAATCCGGCGTAGGGCCCCTCGCGGCCAAACCAGCTCGCCTCGAGGTAGATCAACCCGGAGCACCGCTGCCGAATTGCAGTGATATCAACGGATGGGCAATCCGCGGGATCAACATCCCGCCCGTCGACCAGAATGTCGCACCCCTCGATCAATGCCGTCAGCTGCATAACCGCGTCGGCGTCAGCACCATCTATGACGATGCTTGACTTGTTGAAGTTCAGGAATGCAAACCAAGCGCTCTGGCCGCCAGGCGTAAACGGCGCGCTGCGCCGAAGTGGATCTCCTCGTGGTGGCTCGACTTTCTGAACATCGGCGCCGAAATCCGCGAATAGCCGCGCGCAATAGCTGGCTGCAGCTGAGCTACCGATCTCGATAACCCGCAGATGCGACAACACTCCCATCGACGACTCCATTTTATAATCAGTGATTGACTCTGCGCCGTTAGCCCTTCGCCGCTGCTCCATTCTTTCTAGACCGGTTTTTGTCAAGTATATCGCCCGCAGTGCCATCACCTCCGCAGGATTCAGTCGCAGTCAACGCCGGCCTCAGCGTTGCGAAAATGTCCAGTCGATGGGAGTACGCAGTCCGAACGTAAGCCGGTGCACCAGCGCCGTATAGAATTTCGAGCTCGCGGTGAGCTATCATAGACATCTTGCGAACACTCCACCGGCCGCTCTGTCAGATGAACTAGACTCCTCCCTAGATCGTTGGACAGCTACCAATTCAGATAGACTAGTAAGCGTGAGGCCCCCCTGGCAGGCGGTCTCGCATATTGGTTGAGGAACTGGCGGCCTTCGTTCCGTTAGTCGGGCGGACTTGACTATCTCGCACTTCAAAGAGAACAGAAAGTGCTCAAAGCCGCACTGGTCCGGCCGCCGACGCTTGGCGAGCTCATGACGCACGAGTTGACTTTGAGAGTTGCCGAGTCGATGAAGTCGCGTTCTCGGTGGAAGACGCCGGTTTGAAAGTCGTACAACCGCAACTATCGACTGGTCGGTTCGGAATTGGCACTCCGGCGCTCGGCATTGCTCGGCCCCGTTTTGATATGATGGTCGAATACGACCAAACAGCGAGTAGTCGAAAACTCGCTCAGCGGGAGGCACTCTCTGTCCTGTCGACGGTCCTCGGCACGGAGTGACATCCAGCAACACCGACTGCCTGATGCTGTACAATTCCGCGGGGAACGACGATCGTAGCAAGAGCGCTGGTATGACCATAAGTGGTGCTTACATGGTAAGCCGCATCGTCGATCGAGCATTCTAGATCCAAGGCGCCGCGGGTTACATGCGTAGTATTAGTGAGACCTTCAGCGTCCGCCTCTCGCATCTACAAGGGCAAGAACCAGACCATAAGTGCCGCGTGCTCGCCCAGCATCTATTAGCGTGGACCTTGCCCAGCGGTACTAGATAAGCGCTCGCTCGAGAGTCTTTGAACGCCGGCTCTTGTCTGCGTTGAGTTAGCGTGATCCCAACCGCGCTGCGGATGGGTAACCGATGCTAGTGTCCTGAACCAGAAGTTCGCAACGCCGCGTCGCCGTTTTCCAGGGTATTGTATCGGCAGAAGCGCTCGATGGAAGCAAGGATGTCGTCTGCGGACTTGGTCCATCGGAAGGGTTTGGGATCAGCGTTGTGCCGATCGATGAACGAGGAGATGTCAGCCCTGAGGGCTGCGACGCTGCGGT
>NZ_JAQOSR010000030.1:0-59665 GCF_046718885.1 Bradyrhizobium sp. UFLA01-814
CAGCGCAAACGACGAGATCATCGGCGCCAGGAAGGTGATCAGCAGCACCGCGACCAGCGAACCGACGAAGGAGGAGGTGAACGCCGCGGTGAGCGCTTCGGCCGCCCTGCCCTGCTGCGCCATCGGATAGCCGTCAAAGGTGGTCGCGACCGACCAGGCTTCGCCCGGAATATTGAACAGGATCGAGGTGATGGCGCCGCCGAACAACGCGCCCCAGTAGATGCACGACAGCATCACGATGGCGGAGGTCGGATCCATCGTGAAGGTCAGCGGCAGCAGGATCGCGACCCCGTTGGGGCCGCCAAGCCCGGGCAGCACGCCGACAAAGATGCCGAGCACCAGCCCGACCATCATCAAGAGCAGCGTCTTCCACGTTAGAAGGACGGCAAAGCCGTGCAGCAGGAGACCGAAAGCTTCCATGTTTCGAAATCCTGTCGGTTCGCTAGCGGCCGAGAGCCGCTTCGAGCGGTCCCTTCGGCATGATGACGTCGAAGACGATGTCGAAGGTCACGAACATCACGGCGGTGAAGACGAAGGCGGTGAGCAGCGACTTCCACAGCGCGATCTTGCCGACGAGGCGCATGAAGCCTGCGATCAGGAGAAAGCTCGCGATATAAAGGCCGAGATATTGGGTGGCGAGGCAGAACAGCAATGTCGGCACGAACACCGCCATCACCCGGCGAAGCTGGGACCGGGTGACAAAGGTCTCGGCGGCTTCCCGGCGCGAGAGGAAGGCAGCGCCGAGACCATAGAGGCTGGCACCGCCGAGGATGACCGAAAGGTAGAACGGAAAATAGCCCGGTTGCGGCCCGGTCGAGTCCCACGACGCGCCGGTGCGCCAATTGTCCCAGCCGAGCACCACGGCGAGCGCAAGCAGAAGCAGCGACACGACGACATCAACGACGCCGGTGCTGACGACCGCCGGCGAGTTATCTTCAGGTGCGGTCGGATCGTCGACAACGATCTCAAGTTCGGTATTGGACATGGATGAGACGGTCTGGGTTGCGAGGGCAACGATTGGGATAGCGTGCTGATGCAACCACCGTCAATGCAGCCTTCAGCTAAACGGTGGAACGTTCGGGAAAGGCGCTCGCAAGTGCAGCACGCTCCGGCTTGAGAACGCCGCGCTCGGTGATCAATCCGGTCACCAGCCGCGCCGGCGTGACGTCGAAGCCGAAATTGGCAACCGACGAGCCGTCCGGAACCACGCGCACGGTCTCGATCCGTCCATCCGCCGTCCGCCCGGTGAGATGCGTCACCTCGGCGGCCGCGCGCTGCTCGATCGGAATCTGCCTGACACCGTCATCGATACTAAAGTCGATGGTCGGTGACGGCAGCGCAACATAGAACGGCACGCTGTTGTCGTGGGCCGCGAGCGCTTTCAGATAGGTGCCGATCTTGTTGCAGACATCGCCATTGGCGGCGACGCGATCGGTCCCGACGATCGCGAGATCGACCATTCGATGCTGCATCAGATGGCCGCCGGTGTTGTCGGGGATCACGGTGTGCGGCACACCGTGGTGCCCGAGTTCCCAGGCGGTGAGCGAAGCGCCCTGATTGCGCGGCCGGGTTTCGTCGACCCAGACATGGACCGAAATGCCGCGATCGTGCGCCTGGTAGATCGGCGATGTCGCCGTTCCCCAATCCACGGTTGCAAGCCAGCCGGCGTTGCAATGCGTCAGGACGTTCACTACCTCGCCCGGCTTCTTGGTCGCGGCGATCGTCTCGATCAGGCCGAGCCCGTGACGGCCGATCTCGCGGTTGATCTCGACATCCGCATCGGCGATCTCGCGCGCGCGGGCATAGGCCGCCTCGGCGCGGGCCGAAGCCGCAAGTGGCGCCAGCGCGCGCCGCATCTCGTCAACGGCCCATTTCAAATTGATCGCGGTCGGCCGGGTCGCCAGCAACATCCTGACGGCGCGCTCGAGCGCCGCGTCGGATGCATCGGCGCGCATCGCAAGCGCCATGCCATAGGCTGCGGTGGCGCCGATCAGCGGCGCGCCGCGGACCAGCATCGAGCGGATCGCCTCGCCGGCCTCGTCCGCGGTGGTGAGTTTGGCGACGATGAATTCATGCGGCAGCCGGCGCTGATCGATCGCGCCGACCGACCAGCCGTCGGGCTCGAGCCAGATGCTGCGAAAATGTCGTCCATCGACCTTCATGTCCTACGTCCTTCGCGTCGCGCGCTCGCTGGAGGACTTCCTCACGACCGCAGCACCCGTCCGGCGACGGCATCGAGCTTGGCAAGCAGCGCGGGATCGCGGGCCGCGGGCGCCGTGATCAGCGCGGTGTCCAGCGCACGATCCGAACCGACCGGGCACGGCTCGTGCTCGCGCGGGAAATCCCGCGCCAGCCGCGCGACCAGCGCCTTTGCCTTCTCGGCGTTCGAATTCAGCACACGGATGATATCCTGCACCGTCACGGCATCATGCGCCGGATGCCAGCAATCGAAATCGGTGACCATCGCCACGCTGGCGTAGCAGATCTCGGCCTCGCGGGCGAGCTTGGCTTCCGGCATGTTGGTCATGCCGATCACCGAATAGCCCTGCGCCTTGTAGGTCAGGCTTTCGGCGAGCGAGGAGAACTGCGGCCCCTCCATGCAGAGGTAGGTGCCGCCGCGGGCGAACGCGATGTCTTCGGCCTCGGCAGCGGCGGCGAGATGCCTCGCCAGCAACGGCGACACCGGATGCGCCATCGAGACATGCGCGACGCAGCCCCTGCCGAAGAACGAGCTCTCGCGCTTGTGGGTGCGATCGACGAACTGGTCGACCAATACAAACGTGCCCGGCGGCAGCTCTTCCTTGAACGAGCCGCATGCGGACAGCGCGACGAGGTCGGTGACCCCCGCCCGCTTCAGCACATCGACATTGGCGCGATAGTTGATGTCGGACGGCGACAGGGCGTGTCCATGGCCGTGGCGCGGCAGGAACACGATCGGCAGCCCCGCCATCTCGCCGCGTCGGAGCGGCGCCGACGGCTCGCCCCAGGGGCTTGTGATCGCCTCCTCGCGGACATTTTCCAGGCCCGGCAGATCGTAGATGCCGGATCCGCCGATGATCCCCAACACGGCTTTGGTCATGATCGCTCCTCACGGTCCCGCAACGGCGCCGGAGGGGTGACCCAGCCCGATCGGGCTCGCCGGACGTTCGGCCATACAGCGGCGCAGTAATCACTGCGCCGCTGCCGCTTGCAAGGCAATTCCAAGTTAAGAGGAAAGCAGCCGGCCCAGTCATTCCGGGGACCCGAAGGGTGAACCCGGAATCTCGAGATTCCCCGATGCGCAATTGCGCATCTGAGGTTCGTTGCTTCGCATCGCCCCGGAATGACGGCGGATCCGCTACTTCGCGACGAACCCTGCCGCATTCATCAGCGAGGCATTCTGCTTGTCGTCATCCTCAAGGAACTCGACCATGTCCTTGCCGGTGAGGAAGATCGGCTTCAGCGCCTGCTTCTCCATGTAGTCCTTGTATTCAGCCGTCTGCGTCACCTTCTGGAACAGGTCGACATAGAACGCCTGCTGCTCCTGCGTGACCTTGCCCGGCAGGAACATCGCACGCAGCATCAGATACTGCACGTCGAGTCCCTCCTCCTTGCAGGTCGGGATGTCGTTCCAGGATTGCGTGTCGGTGACCTTGGTCTTGTAGGAGATGCGCTCCTTGTCGAACACGCAGAGCGCGCGAACCTGTCCGGCGCGCCAGACTTCGAGGTTCTCGCTGGGATTGTTGACGTTGGACTCGGTGTGGCCGCCGACCAGCTGGGTCGCGGCCTCGCCGCCGGACTTGTACGGCAGGTAGGAGAACTTTGCGCCGGTCTTCTGCTCCATGAAGACGGTCAGCACGTGATCCTCGCGCTTGGAGCCCGTGCCGCCCATCTTGAACGGCGCGCTCGCCGCTTTCGCGGCAGCGATGAACTCCTTCACGGTCTTCGGACCGGAGGCGTTGTCCCACAGCACGAACTGATCGAGCGCGATCACCGACACCGGGGTGAGGTCGCGCCAGTTGAACGGGATCTTGGCCGACAGCGGCAGCATGTAGATCAGCGAATAGGCGATCAGTACCTTGTTGGGATCACCCTCGCTGGACTTCATGTACATCAGCGCTTCCGCACCCGACGCGCCGCCCTTCAGCGATACCACCATCGGCTGCTTCATCAGATTGTTCTTCTGGATCGCCGCCTGCATCATGCGCGCCATCTGGTCTGAGGCGCCGCCGGCACCGGCCGCAACCACGATTTCGACCGGCTTGCTTGGCTCCCAGCCGGCAAAGGCCGGCGTGCTCAGCAAGAGGGCCGCGATTGCAGCCGTGGTTTTTACAATCTGTCCCACGTGTTTCTTCCCTATCTATTTGTTCGGCTTGGCAAAACCTGCGAGGTGGCGGGTGCGGTCATTGTGCCGAGAATGAAGGTGAGTTCAAGCCGCGAACTGCCGCATGGCCTATGACTTTGGAATGAGGTGGGCGTCGTTTGCGAGCCACCGGATGCGCACCGTGGGAGTTGAGCTCGCGATTTCTTCAATCGTCGTCCCGGCGAAGGCCGGGACCCATACTCCGCGGCGGATGTTGTGAGTGGGGCTCGTCGTTGCAATAGCGCTTAACGATTAACATCGGTGGTTATGGGTCCCGCCTTTCGCCGGGACGACGTCGGGATTGCTACACGATCTGTGAATCATACCTTCGCATTCTCGCGACCCGATTTGTCCCTCGGTTCAGCGAGCCCGCAGTCCTCTGTCGCCCAGCCGCCGCTACTTGCCCTTGAAGTTGGGCGCGCGCTTGTTGAGGAAGGCGTCCATGCCCTCGCGGAAATCCTCGCTCATATAGGCGCGCAGGATCAGGTCCTCGCCCTCCTCGCGCGACAGCGTGCGGCGGATGCGGCGGACCGCTTCCTTGGTCACTTCGAGCGTGATCGGCGCGTGGCCGGCGACGAGCTTCGCCGTCTCGGTGGCGCGGCGCTGCAACGTTTCCACATCGGGGACGACTTCGTTCAACAGCCCGAGCGCCAGCGCTTCCGGCGCCTCGACGAGGCGCGCCTTGAAGATCAGATCCTTGGTCCGCGCCGGACCGATCAGCGACACCAGCCGCGAGATGTTGGACATCGAGAGGCAGTTGCCGAGCGTGCGCGCGATCGGGAAGCCGATCCGCGTCGCCTCGGTGCCGATCCGGATATCGCAGCAGGCGGCGATGCCGGCGCCGCCGCCGGTGCACGCGCCGGCGATCGCCGCGATCACGGGCACGCGGCACTGCTCGAGCGTTCCCAGCACGCGATCGATCCGCGCCTCATAGTCGAGCGCATCCTGGGCAGTCTTGAACGCCCGGAACTGCGAGATGTCGGTGCCCGAGGCGAACGCCTTGTCGCCGGCGCCGGTCATGATCAGCGCCTTGATGGAGTGATCCTGATTGATGTTCTCGCAGATCGCCGCCATCTGCTCGTACATCGCAAAGGTCAGCGCATTGCGCGCCTGCGGCCGGTTGAACATGATGCGCGCGATCCCGTCCTCGACGGAGTAGATCAGGTCTTCGGTCGAAGTGACGGGCGCGTTCATGTCTCGCTCTTTCTGTTGTTTGCGATTCGATTTCAGGCGACAGCCTTCTTAAGCGACAGCCTTCGACTGCGCGGCGTCGCGGCCCTTCAGGACCTCCATCGCCGCCAGCACGCCGCCGCTGCGATGCGGCACCTTGGCCAGATCAAGGCCCATCTCGACGCCGGACAGCGTGCCCATCAGCATCAGGTCGTTGAAGTGCCCGATATGCCCGATCCGGAACACCTTGCCCTTGACCTTGTTGAGGCCGGTGCCGAGCGACATGTCGAAATTCTCCAGCACGACCTTACGGAAGTGGTCGGCGTCGTGGCCATCGGGCACCCGCACCGCGGTCAGCGCCGGCGAGTGTGCACCCTGCTCCTGGCACTGTGTCTCGAGGCCCCAGACCTTGATCGCCGCGCGGGTCGCTTCGCTGTGGCGCTTGTGGCGGGCGAAGACGTTCTCCAAGCCCTCTTCCTCAAGCATCTTCACCGCCTCGCGCAGGCCGAACAGCAGGTTGGTGGCGGGCGTATAGGGCCAGGTGCCGGCCTTGTTGATGTTGATGACTTCCTGCCAATCCCAGTAGGAGCGCATGCCCGGATTGGCCTTGGCCACGGCGAGCGCCTTCTCCGACACGGCGTTGAAGCCGAGGCCGGGCGGCAGCATCAGTCCCTTCTGGGAGCCGGCGATCGAGACGTCGACGCCCCAGGCGTCATGCTCATATTCCAGCGAGCCGAGGCCGGATATGGTGTCGACCATCAAGAGCGCCGGATGCTTCAGCGTGTCGAGGATCTTGCGGACGTCGCGCGGATAGGTGACGCAGGCGGTCGAGGTCTCGTTATGGACCACGCAGACCGCCTTGATCTTGTGCGCCTTGTCGGCGGACAGCCTGGCCTCGATCTGCTCGAGGTCGGCGCCGTGGCGCCAGTCGCCCGATATGAAGTCGACGTCGAGCTTGAACTTGTCGGCAATACCATGCCACAGCACGGCGAACTGCCCGGTCTCGCACATCAGGACCTTGTCGCCGGGCTGCAGCGTGTTGACGATCGCAGCCTCCCAGGCGCCGGTCCCCGACGACGGGTAGATGATCACGGGCTGCTTGGTCCGGAACACACGCTGCATCGCAGAAAGCACGGCAAAACCGATCTCGGCGAACTCGGGACCGCGATGGTCCATGGTCGGCATATCCATGGCCCGCAGCACCCGGTCCGGCACGTTGGTCGGTCCCGGAATCTGCAGAAAATGCCTTCCAGTATGCACGGTCATGAGCGTCTTTCCCGGTCTCGTCTTGGTCGTGGTGAGCCGCTCGCATATCACTATTCGCCGGGTTTGTCCTAGGCCCGGCGGGGGTCCGTCATGCATATCTGACGGCGCTCCGCCGGGCCGGCAGCGCCTCATTCGGCGGCCACCACCTTGCCCGGCACCACCGATTCGTTCGTCTCCTCGAACGGCCGCTCGGGATGCATCAGGAACGCCGAGAAGCCCCCGACCAGCAGCAGGCCCATCGACATCAGGAACGGCAGATACCAGTTTCCGGTGGCGTCGATGACGAAGCCGGCGACCAGCGGCGAGGCGATAGCCGCGAAAGCCGAGCCGGTGTTCATGATCCCCGCGGCGGTGCCGGAATATTTCGCCGCGATGTCCATCGGGATCGACCACATCGGCCCGATCACGAGTTCGGCACAGAAGAATCCGGCCGACAGGCAGAGCGCCACCACCGTGATGTCGTGAACGAACAGGATCGGCATCAGGGACAGCAGCGCACCGGCGAAGCCCACGACCGTCACGCTGAGCCGCGCCAGCCGTACATTGCCGGTGCGCTCGAGAATGCGGTCGGAGATGACGCCGCCGATGCTGTCGCCGACGACGCCGGCAAAGAACACGCCGGATGCGAACAGCGCCGAGTTCTTCAGATCGAGGCTGTAGTTGTTCTTGAAGAACAGCGGCAGCCAGTTGAGATAGAGCCACAGGCACCAGCCGTAGCAGAAATAGGTCAGCGTCACCGGCCACATCCGCTGCAGCAGCGGTCCCCACGGCACCTTCGGCCGCTCGCCCTGCGGACGCGGCGGCAAAGTCGCAAGCTCGGCCGCGGTGATCGAGCCATGGTCCCGCGGCTCGTTGCGGAAGTACCAGACCCACGCGATGCCCCAGATCAGGCTGACAACGCCGAGCACGACGAACGCGCCGCGCCAAGTCAGCCAGAGGATCAGGAGCGCGACCACCGGCGGAGTGATCGCATTGCCGAGCCGTGCGAATGAATGCGTCAGGCCTTGCGCGAAGCCGCGGCGGTTCGCCGGCGTCCAGTACTGCATCGCGCGGGTCGCGGTCGGAAACGTCGCGCCTTCGCCGAACCCCAGCGCCAAACGCGCGACAAACAGCGCGGCAAGGCCATGGACAAAGCCGGTCATGATGGTCGCCGCGGCCCAGATCATGCCGCACCAGAACAAGGTCTGGCGCGGCCCGAAGCGATCGCCGACCCAGCCGCCGATCACCTGAAACAGCAGGTACGGATAGGCAAAGGCCGAGAACACCAGGCCGAGCTCGGTGTTGGACAGGCCGAGCTCCTTCTGGATCTCGCCGGCCGCGGTGCCGATGTTCACCCGGTCCACATAGGTGATGAAGTACATCACGCAGAGCATGGCCAACACGACATGGGTGGCCTTGAACCGAAGCCTCATATCATCCCTTCCCCCGATCCGCGATTGTTCTGAGTTCGTTGCGCCGCGGATGCCGTGGCTGCTAGGTGCTGACCACCTTCAGATGCGACGACGCGTTGCGCTGGTCGCGCTGCTCGAGAAGCCGCATCGCGGCCTCGACGCCGCCCGGGCGATGCGGGACGCCGGCGACCGACAATCCCATCTCGACGCCGGTCAGCGCGCCAAGCAGCGTCAGCTCGTTGCACTCGCCGAGATGACCGATGCGGAACACCTTGCCCGCGACCTTCGACAGGCCGGCACCGAGCGACATGTTGAAATTGTCGAGCACGACCTTGCGGAACTGATCGGCATCATGGCCGGGCGGCATCATCACCGCGGTCAGCACCGGCGAGAATTCCGAGGGCTCCTGGCACAGCACCTCGAGCCCCCACTGATTGACGGCGGCGCGCGTGGCGGCGGCCAGCCGCTGATGGCGGGCGAACACGTTGTCGAGCCCCTCCTGCAGCAGCATCGCGATCGCCTCGCGCAGCCCGTAGAGCAGGTTCGTCGCCGGCGTATAGGGGAAGAAGCCCTTGGCGTTCGGCTTCAGCATTTCCTCCCAGTCGAAATAGGAGCGCGGCATCTTATTGGTGCGCGACGCGGCGCGCGCCTTCTCCGAGATAGCATTGAAGCCGAGGCCAGGCGGCAGCATGAAGCCCTTCTGCGAGCAGCTGACGCTGACGTCGACCTTCCACTCGTCGTGCCGGTAATCGACCGAGCCGAGCGAGGAAATGGTGTCGACCATCAGGAGCGCCGGATGCGCGGTGCGGTCGATGGCGGCGCGGATGTCCGCGATCCGGCTGGTCGCGCCGGTCGAGGTCTCGTTGTGGACGACCATCACCGCCTTGATGCTGTGCGCCGTGTCCGCGGCGAGCCTTGCTTCGATCTGGGCGGGGTCGGCGCCACGCCGCCAGTCGCCGGGCATGAAATCCACCTCGATGCCGAACCGGCCGGCCATCTGCCGCCACAGGGTGGCGAAGTGGCCGGTCTCGACCATCAGGACCTTGTCGCCCGGCGACAGCGTGTTGACGATCGCGGCCTCCCAGGCGCCGGTCCCGGACGACGGGAAGATCACCACCGGACCCCTGGTCTGAAACACCTTCTGGCTGCCCTCGAGCACGGCACGGCCGAGCGCGGCGAATTCGGCGCTGCGGTGGTCGATGACCGGCATATCCATCGCGCGAAGAATGCGATCCGGGACCGGGCTCGGCCCTGGAATCTGCAGAAAATGGCGCCCTTGATGCATGAGAACCTCCCAATCGCCGGATTTCGGCTCCTCTGCGAGCTATTTTGCATTCATTTTTTGTCTTTTCAATCCAATTTTGGTATTCGATCGAGAGCATCGACGCGACCGCGCCGGCAAATTATTGTTCAGAATATGAAATCCGCGATTCCCGAAGCCGGGGTTCCAATCACCCCGCCCGCCGCCGGCAATGGCAGCGACCGCCAGGAGGCCTCGCTTCACGGCGAAATCCTGCTGCGACTCCGCGACTATGTGGTGGAAGGCAACATTCCCGAGGGCGCCCGCGTTCCCGAGCGGCAGCTCTGCGAGATGCTGGGGATTTCCAGGACGCCGCTGCGCGAAGCGCTCAAGGTGCTGGCCGCCGAGGGCCTGATCGAGCTCTTGCCCAACCGCGGCGCGCGGGTGCGCCGGCTCAGCCCGCGCGACCTCGAGGAATTGTTCGACGTCATGGCCGGGCTCGAGAGCCTCGCCGGACGACTGGCATGCGAGATCATCACCGACGAAGAAATCGTCGCGATCGAGCGGCTGCACTACGAGATGTACGGCCATTATCTGCACCGCGACATGCACGGCTATTTCCAGACCAACCAGCAAATCCACGAGAGCATCGTTGCGGCCGCGCGCAACGAGACGCTGAAAGCCACCTATGCCAACTACGCCGGCCGGATCCGCCGCGTCCGCTATTCCGCCAATTTCGCCCGCAAGCGGCAGCGTTGGGCCGAGGCGATGCGCGAGCACGAGACGATCCTTGATGCGCTGCGCCGGCGCGCGGCAAGCGAACTCAGCGACATCCTGTTCCAGCACCTGCGCAACAAGCGGGCCGCCGCCATCGATCACCTCGCGGAGGGGCCGGACAGCGGCCTGGAGACGACGCCCCAGAACGACTAAAGGGGCCGGCTAAGGGATAGCTGGAGAGCAGCTATCCTTGCCCATTATGAATTCATAATGTAATTCTCACGTCGAGAGAATGCATAATCCATGAGCAACTGCGGTGGCGTCATGGATCACATCGGATCTGGGATGAAGAACGCCTCCTCGCTCGAACAGCGCCTGCGGTCCGAACTGGCCGGCGACGTGTTTTTCGACGCCTTCAACCGCGGCCGCTACGCGACCGACGCCTCGTTCTACCAGATCATGCCGGCCGGCGTGGTGGTGCCGCGAACCGTCGACGAGGCGCTGCGGACGCTCGCGATCGTCCGCGACGCCGGGCGGATCGTTACCCCGCGCGGCGGCGGCACCTCGCAATGCGGCCAGACCGTCAATGACGGCATCGTGGTCGACCTGTCCAAGCACCTGAATCGGGTCCTCTCGCTCGACGTCGAGCATCGGACCTGCGTGGTCGAGCCCGGCATCGTGCTCGACGATCTCAACCGCCAGCTCAGGAAGCACGGGCTGTGGTTTCCGGTCGACGTCTCGACCGCATCGCGCGCCACGATCGGCGGCATGGCCGGCAACAATTCCTGCGGCGGCCGCTCGCTGCGCTACGGCACGATGCGCGACAACACGCTGTCGATGGATGCTGCGCTCGCCGACGGCACGCTGCTGCATTTCGGCGAGGTGCCGCGCGACCTGACGCGGGTCAATTCGTCCGACAGCGGACTGAATCTGTTTCGCGACATGCTCGATCTCGGCGAGCGCGAGGCGCTCGAGATCGCGGACAAATTCCCCAAGGTGCAGCGCCGCGTCGGCGGCTATAATCTCGACGCGCTGGTGCCGCGCAATGCGCCGAACAACCTGGCGCATCTTCTGGTCGGCTCGGAGGGCACCCTCGCCTTCACGACCCAGGTCGAGCTCAAACTGTGGCCTGTGATCCGCAACAAGGCGCTCGGCGTCTGCCATTTCGGCAGCTTCTACGAGGCGATGGACGCGGCCCAGCATCTGGTCAAGTTGCGGCCCATTGCCGTGGAGCTCGTCGACCGCACCATGATCGCGCTCGGCCGCGAGATCGCGATGTTCCAGCCGATCATCTCGGCTGCGGTGCGCGGCGATCCGGACGCCATCCTGGTGGTCGAGTTCGCCGAAGAGGACCAGGCCGACAACCTCGCCCGCCTCAAGCAACTCGGCGAGCTGATGGCCGACCTCGGCTTCGGCTGGGACAAGCCGCAGCGCAAATGGGGCGGCGTGGTCGAGATCGTCGAGCCTGCGCTGCAGACCGGCATCGCCGATTTCCGCGCGGCCGGCCTCAACGTCATGATGTCGATGAAGCAGGAGGGCAAGCCGGTCTCGTTCGTCGAGGATTGCGCGGTGCCGCTGCCGCATCTCGCCGACTACACCGAGCGGCTCAATGCCGTGTTCGCCAGGCACGGCACCCGCGGCACGATGTATGCGCATGCCTCCGAGGGCTGCCTGCATGTACGCCCGGTGCTCAATCTCAAGCTCGAGAATGACGTCAAGGCCATGCGCGCCATTGCCGAGGAAGCCTTCGCGATGGTGCGCGAATACAAGGGCTCGCATTCCGGCGAGCACGGCGACGGCCTGGTGCGCTCGGAATTCCACGAAGCGATGTTCGGGCAGCGCATCGTGGCCGACTTCCGCGAGGTCAAGCAGCGCTTCGATCCGACCAACACGCTCAACCCGGGCAAGATCGTCGATCCGCCCAAGATGGACGATCGTTCGCTGTTCCGCTTCGCGCCGGATTATCGCGTCGGCGAATTGAAGACGGTGCTGGACTGGTCGGCCTATCCCGGCGCCGGCGGCGGCTTCCAGGGTGCCGTCGAGATGTGCAACAACAACGGCGCCTGCCGGAAGCTCGAAGGCGGCGTGATGTGCCCGTCCTATCGTGCCACGCGCAACGAGAAGGACGTCACCCGCGGCCGCGCCAATACGCTGCGGCTCGCGATCTCCGGCCAGTTGGGTGCGGACGCGCTCGCCTCCGACGAGATGATGGAGACGCTGAAGCTCTGCGTCTCCTGCAAGGCGTGCCGCCATGAATGCCCGACCGGCGTCGACATGGCCAAGATGAAGATCGAGGTGCTGGCGGCGCGCGCCGCGACGCACGGCCTGTCGCTGCGCGACCGGCTGGTCGGCTATCTGCCGCGCTATGTCGATCTCGCCTCGCGCTTCGCGACGATCGCGAACTGGCGCAACCGCAGCCCGCTGCTGCGCGCGCTGCTGGAGAAACTCGCCGGGATCAGCGCCAGGCGCGCGTTGCCGGAATTTCGCCGCGACACTTTCCGGCCCGACGCCGCGGCGCTGGGCCCGGTGGATGGCCGCGAAGTGGTGCTGTTCGCCGATACGTTCAACCGCGGCTACGAGCGCGAGAATCTCGACGCGGCGATCGAGGTGCTGGTCGCCGGCGGCTATCGCGTGCATCTGCCGAGGCCATCGGACGGCGGGCGGCCGCCGTGCTGCGGGCGAACGTTCCTGTCGGCCGGACTGGTCCAGCAGGCCCGCGCCGAGCTCGACCGGTTGGTTGCGACCTACGTCCCGTTCGCGGCCCGCGGCGTGCCGATCATCGGTCTCGAGCCCAGCTGCCTGCTGACCTTGCGCGACGAGCTGCTGTCGCTGCGTTCGGATGAGGCCGCCAAGACCGTCAGCGCGCACGCGCTGCTGTTCGAGGAATTCCTGGTGCGCGAGGCCGAGGCCGGGCGGCTGGCCCTGCCGCTCGGCGCGGTCGCCGGCAAGGCCGTCGTGCACGGCCATTGCCACCAGAAATCCTTCGGCGCGTTCAAGCCGGTGGAGAAGGTGCTCCGGCTGGTGCCGGGTCTCGACGTCAAGACCATCGAGTCGAGTTGCTGCGGCATGGCCGGCGCGTTCGGCTATGGTGCCGACACCTATCAGGCCTCGATCGAGATGGCTGAGCTGTCGCTGCTGCCGGCTGTCAGAGGCGCCGATCAGGACACGCTGATCGTGGCCGACGGGACTTCATGCCGGCACCAGATCAAGGACGGCAGCGGGCGGACGCCGCTGCATGTCGCCAGCGTATTGGCGATGAGCCTGAAACGTGCGAAATCGAATTTCGACAGATTGTTACCGACAAAGGAAGAGGCCCATGGCTGAGCTCACTCTCGAAACTGCCCGCAAGATTCTGGATGCCGCGCTGACCAAGGGGGTCGAGAAGAAGTTCAAGCCGCTGGTCGTCACCGTCCTCGACGCCCGTGGCGCCGTGAAGGTGACGGCGGCACAGGACGGCACCAGCCTGATGCGGGCCGAAATCGCCCATGGCAAGGCCTATGGCGCGCTGGCGCTCGGGATGGGATCGCGGGCGCTGTTTCAGCGCGCGCAGGAGCAGGCCTATTTCGTCGACGCCGTGAACACGCTCGCGCAGGGGCGGATGGTGCCGGTGCCCGGCGGCGTGCTGATCCTGGATGGTGCTACCCTGCTCGGCGCCGTCGGCGTCAGCGGCGACACCTCGGACAATGACGAGATCTGCGCCGTGGCGGGCATCGAAGCCGCCGGCCTGAAGGCCAACGCAGGCTAGAACAGCCCTGCTCGCGCGCTTCCGAGATTGGTTTTTGAACGGTGATGCACTTAGGTTGAAAGTCACGCTGATTGGAGACATTGGCACCCCGTCGGGGGTTCAAGTCGCTGGACCGCTACAGCCCGAAACCCGCTATTTCCGAAGCCCTGTTTTTCTATCGGAGGGCAGCCTAAGTCGCGACGTGGGCCCTTGGTAGCCCATCAACGGCCGCCGTTCGCACGCAATGCCTCTCTTTCCGGCTGCGGTTCGGGAGGCCGAGCTTCCATGAGCTCGAGCACCGCGCGCCCAAACAGCTCGCTTCTAGCCCTTAGCGCGGCCCGGAGTGCGCTTCGACAAAGGCGCGAAGGTGTGCGTCGCGTATATCGAGAACATCGAACAGCCCCAAGGACTGCAAAGCCGGAAGCGCCTCGATCACATCGCGCTCT
This sequence comes from Bradyrhizobium sp. UFLA01-814, assembly GCF_046718885.1. Classification (NCBI taxonomy): domain Bacteria; kingdom Pseudomonadati; phylum Pseudomonadota; class Alphaproteobacteria; order Hyphomicrobiales; family Nitrobacteraceae; genus Bradyrhizobium; species Bradyrhizobium sp. UFLA01-814. The sequence goes on from NZ_JAQOSR010000030.1 coordinate 14,297, forward strand.
GCCGTTTGCCTATCCTCAACGCTAGTTTCGGGCGCAGCCAGCATCCGGGCGTTGGCGAGAAACGCACCCACAGAACCTTTGCGAACGTTAACTCCATTGATCACAGCCTGGTCGACGTCGTCCGGCATCACTTCTTTTGCACGCATCGTATTTCTCCTTCGATCACAACCCGAGAATAGCATGTGACGCTGGCGTTGCTGCGCGATCTAGGCCATACAATACGCAGTTGAGGCCATGTCAAAGCCACTGATCGAACCTAGTCGCGCCGATACGGACGCGGGCCCTCCGCTGGTCGCCGTCTTGGCAAACGGTGGCGAACCGCGGGTTACTCCCGTGCATCAACATGCGCGCGGACAACTTCTCGGGGCAACGCATGGGCTCGTGACCGTCGGCATGGACTCGGGCCATTGGGTTGTACCGGCGATTCATTGCGTATGGATACCGCCGCATCATTCTCATGCGCTGTGCTCTCATGGACCTTTCGTCGGGTGGAGCGTCTATGTCACTGAGGACTGCTGCGTGGACTTACCGGCGGCACCCAGAACGATGCAAATGTCGAGCTTGCTGCGCGAATGCGTGGCGCGCGCGGCAACCTGGTCAGATAGCGACCAAGGCTTGGCCAGAACTCATCTCACCGAGGTAATCCGTGACGAAATCGGCTCGCTTCCGCGCGAGCAATTCGGTTTGCCCATGCCAACCGATCCGCGACTGCTTCGGGTTGCCCGCGCGCTTGCGGACGATCCTGCCGATAAGCGACGCCTAGACGACTGGGCCATCCTCGCCGGAAGCCCAGTGCGGACGCTGACGCGACGATTTCCAATCGAAACCGGGTTCAGCTTCACCGAGTGGCGGCAGCGCGTACGTCTGATGCGAGCGCTGGAAATGCTCGCCGACGAAATTCCGGTGACCACCATCGCCCTCGATCTCGGCTATGAAACGGTGAGTGCATTCATCGCGCTGTTCCGGCGCACATTCGGGACAACGCCGGCGCGCTATTTTCCCCGCGCCCCAGACCGGCAGCGGTGACGCCTCCGCACGCCCGTCGTCGCTTGCCAAACCATTTTCCAGCGGGCGGAAGCGTCCAAGCCATTGTCTTGCCGTGCCGCAAGTCGAGAGACGATTTATACTGTTTCGGAAGGCGCATCATTCCATCGCTGGCCGCGGTCGACGATCGGGCGGGAACGACGCATTTGACGGTCGCCTGCAACTCCGCAGCCCTTTTTGCGCCCAGCTTTTCAAGATTGCGGATCGCGTCGTGCTTAACGCCGCTAGTCTGGATCTTGCGGACCGAGGCGTAGATCCGGGCTCATAATAATCGCGCGCCCTTGGCCCTAGGAAATAGGCCATGAAGACGATCGCAGCGTTTTCGTGGATGTTGTCGAAGCTGGTGGACACGGGATCGCTGATCTCGAAATCGACCGCTCCATCGCCGAATAAACGCGGCCTGCCCATTAGCGCTACGCTTGGCTCGCCCTACCGGTTGGCGGTGCAGAGGAGCTTATCATGCCGATCATTGAAGAAGGATCGCAGAGCGTCGGAAAGCGCGCGGTGCAATGACGCTTCTGTTGGGGAACCGAAGGGCATTTGCGAGCAACTCTTCTCTCGAGAATTCATCTATTATGGATAATCGAGTTGGCTTTGCTCTGGGTCGAAGCCATTTGATACGCCTTTTAAAGCCAGTAGGGGCGCTGCGTCTAATCCTATCCAAGATGATCTGCGGAGTTGTCAGTCACCGGCCATTTGGGTGCATACTTCGCAGAGGCGACGATCAACATCCATCGCTTGGCCCCAGCGGCTGCTGTGTGCGTCTAGTTCATGGACCGCGCGATCTTCACGTGTGCGCCCTATGCCTCAGTAGCGCCCTGATCGTCCGCCAAGGCGTCTTTCAATTGCGTGAACGCTTGTTCGACCTCGGCGAGTTGGCTGGCGAATGTGGCGGCCGGATCGATCTGGCCCGCATTGGCTACGATGAGTTCGTGGGGCAGCATGAGCGCCGGCCGAATGGCGACCGGCTTCATTTTGACGTATTGGCAGACCTGCACGAGTTGTTCGGCGCATTTGCCACCGCCGTGGCCACCGTAGCAGACGATCATCGCCGGCTTTCCGGCCCACTCCTTATAGAGGTGGTCGATCGCATTCTTGAGCGGCGCTGGATAGCCGCCATTATATTGGGGCGTCACGAACACAAACGCTGGCGCGGCGGCGACCTTGTTGCTCCATGCACGTGTACGCTCGTGCTCATACTGACCCGTGTTCGGCATTGCGGATTCGTCATCCATCGGCAGCGGCCAGTCCGACAGGTCGACGACTTCGAATGATAAGGACGTCGCGTCCCGCCCGAGCGCGGCGATCCAAGCCGCAACCTGCGGCGCAATGCGTCGAGGCCTTACGCTTCCAACGATGACGAGAACGGGTGATTGCAAGATACATCTCCTTTTGTTTCTAAGCTCGGTTTATCGGGCCGAATGCGCGCTACGCCTTTACGAGCATCGTCAGCATCCCAGTTTGCAACAGCCGGCTGGACCGATTCCCGGATACCGGGCGCGAGCTAAGGTCGGTCGGCCGATCGACTTGGCTTCTGGAACGGTGCTTCATGGCATAGCCGAATCCGCCACGACGTGAGTCCGCTGGGCCCGACGCAAACCGGGCTGACAGTTCCGCAGTTTCCCGACCCTTGCGAAGTTGCGCGAGGTCGGACCTTGCTCGTATCACCTTGACGCTTGATCTACTATGATTCCGCCACGATTAACGGTGTCATCCCACGTCTAACGGCCCGCGGCCTGATCACGAGTTACCAAGAGCCACTGGATCAGCGACGACGGGAAATCGACCTGACCGAGAAAGGTCGGCGAATAGCCGATGCCGCGATCGAGACCGTCGGAGAGATTTCCAGTGAGACATATTCCCCGCTAAGCCAGCAAGAGTTTTGAATGCTTGCGGAGATACTGAACAAGGTCATCCTTCGGTGAGAGACAAGAGAGGCTTGACGGTACGATAAGCTATCGTATGCGCACATCCGCTTAAGAAAAAGGGCCCGGCGATAGTCGGCCGGGCCAGGGGAGGAGCGGAAGACAACGTCTGCGGCCGACAGGCCGTCGATCGGATAAGAGTTCAGCAACTAACCCGCCGGACCGGCATCCTCAAGGATCGGGCCGAACAGATCCCAGCGCTCGCCGTTGAAGCGCATCATCTGCAACCGTTTGTGGAGGCGGTAGTCGGTCGGCGAGGTGTTGATCTTGATCCCAGGCAGCGCGAGGTCGCCTACGACATCCTTGAGCGAGGCCGCCTGCTTCATGACGTTGTCGCGCGTCAGGTCGTCGCCGCACTGCCGTAGTACGTAGACCAGAAGCTGGGCCGCGCCGTAACCATAGGTGTTGAAGTTCGAGCTCTTATCCCCGTCCGGATAATACTTCTCCATGAAGGTGAGATAGCGCTTGACGCCCGGATCGTCCTTCCATTGAGGATCGAGCGGCTCCTTGCCGTAGTTGGTGCTGATGAGATCCTTGGCGTTTTCAAGCCCAGCCGGTTTCAGGACGCTGCCGACCGAGCTAGCCTTCATATCGACGATCTGCACCGGATGCCACCCGATCTCGGCGGTCTTCTTGATCGCCTGCGCCGCCTGCTTCGGGGTTGCGGCGATGAAGAACAGGTCGGCGCCGGCATCCCTGATCCTGAGGACTTGCGAATCGACGATCGGATCGGTCACTTCGTAGGCAGCTTCCGCGACCACCATCTTGGCGGCCATGTCTCCGAGCCCCGCCTTGATGCCACTCAGATAGTCTCTGCCGAAATCGTCATTCTGATAGAGCACGCCGATCTTCGCGTTCGGATGCTCATTCAGGATATACTGGCCGTAGATGCGCCCCTCGACAAAGTTGTTTGGATCATAGCCCATAGTCCATGGATAGTTCTTCGGATCGGAGAACCTCAAGGCGCTTGCGGCCGCGAACAGCTGCGGCACTTTCTTGGAATTGAGATATTTCTGCACTGCTGCGTTTGAAGGCGTACCGACGATCTGGAACGTCAACAGCACCTCGTCGCTCTCGATGAGCTTGCGCACCTGCTCCACCGCCTTCGGCGGCGAATAGGCGTCGTCATACTGGATCAAGCTGATCTTGCGGCCGTTGATGCCGCCCTGATCGTTGATCATCTTGAAATAGGCAGCCTCTGTCTTGCCTATCGACGAGTAAGCCGATGCCGGTCCCGAGAACGGCACGGTCTGGCCGACCTTGATCTCCCTATCGCTGGCGCCAGGGTCGTATTTTTTCTGGGCATTGGCCGATGAAACCGAAAGCGCAACGGTCAGCACCGTTCCGGTAGCCAGACGCAAAAGCCTATTCCTCGTTCCCATTTATTTCCCCTTGCGCTTCTTCATGTGATGTCTCCTCCAGTGCATTCAAAAGACGAGATGATCGTCAGAAAGCGCTGACTGCCCTGGCTCGGTACGCTACGCGAGCCTTCCGAACTCGCTACGGTGGAAGATGAGGGGCTGCCTGCGGCTATGGACGACGACGGCATGGAGTCGGAGCAGCACGATGACGTGATCGCCCGCTTCCAACTCTTCGCGGACAGTGCAGTCATACTGGGCAATCCCCTCGGCGAGCATCACCGCACCGCTGTCGGTGATCTCGAAGGCGACGCCGCTGAATCGCTCCTGCGCCGGCCCCGCGAGTTGGCGGCACAATGCGCCGTGGTCCTCGGCGAGCACGGTGACTCCGAGGTGCTCGGCCCGGCGCAGCTCGGGCCACGTGGCCGAGCCTTTCGCGACGGCGAACGACACCAGCGGGGGTTCGAGAGAGATCGAGGTGAACGAGGAGGCCGCGAGACCCACCAGCCGCTCGTCGACCTGCGCCGCCACGGCCACCACGCCCGTCGGGAACGCGCCGAAGGCGTCGCGCAGCATCCTGTTGTCCATCTGCTCGCTCATGGATGACATGCGGCTCGCGCTCCCTGTGCAGTGGCATACGCGACGACGAGGTCGGTCACGGCGTCCAAGGCGGCGTCGCCGATCGCCTTCGAACTCCCGGCAGGGTCGCCGAGGACACCATTGGGCGAGACCGCATCGATGCCCTCGACGAACGCCCGACGCAGGAATTCCTCGTCGACCGTGCCCAAGTACCCCGCAGCCGCCCGGTCGGTCCGAACCCTCTCGGGGTGCAGGACGAGCATCACGGAGGTCTCCGCCACGTCTGCATGACCACCAACATGACTACCCAGGCCAGCGGCCGACTGCGCGGACGTCCGCCACGCGTCGAGGATCGCGGCACCGTCTCGATAGACGATGACCTGAAGCGCCGGAGCGAGCGCCGCGGCCAGCCGCGGTTCGAAGTCGCGCATGATCGGGTAATTGCCGATGTGCCCGGAGAAGAGGACGACGCGGGCGAACCCGTGCGCAGCCAGGCTGCTGCAGTAGTCCAGGCAGATCGCCTCCAGCGTCGAGGGACGCACCGAAAGCGAGCCGCAGAAGCCGAGATGGTGGGGCGAGTATCCAACCCTGACGGTTGGCAGGACCAGTGCAGCACCAAGCTTGCGGGCGATGCGGAGCGCCAGCGCATCGGCGTGATCGCTGTCCATTGATAGCGGAAGATGGGGTCCATGCTGCTCTATCGCGCCCAGCGGAAGGATCGCTGTGCGGGCACCGGCCGCGACCGCCTCGGCGATCTCGGCGCTGGTCAGGTATTCGATCCGCAGCTCACGCGGTTGCTCGGAACGCATCACGTCTCGCTCCTTTAACCCTGGAGCCGCGCCTGGTCAGCGAACTCGTTGTGCTCCGCTGAGTCGTACATCTCGTCCACAAGTGCACTGAACGAGGTGAGCACCGCAGCCCGACGGATCGTGCCCTTGGCAGTAAGCTCTCCCGCTCCAGGCGAGAGCGCACGTGGCGCGATACGGAAGTCCTTGAGCTGAAGGGGACGCGCAAGCTCGGCGTTGAGATCCTCAATCTGCTTTCGCAAGCCCTCGTGCAGCGCGCCCCGGTCGAGCTTGCTGCCATTCTCAGTCGGCCAGATGAGGACGGTGAGGTATTTCCGGCCGTCGCCGACGACCACGGCTTCCTCGATAAGAGAGCTGGCCTTGAGGCGCACTTCGGTAGGCTGCGGATTGATGGTCTTGCCGCCACTGGTGACGATGATGTCCTTGGCCCGTCCGATAAGCTTGACCTCGCCGGAGGCGTCGATCTCGACGAGGTCGCCGGTGCGGTACCACTCCCCGTCCATCACGTCCGCGGTCGCCTCCGGGTTGTTCCAGTAGCCGCGGAACAGCAGGGGCCCCTTCACCAGCAATTCGCCCTCGCTACTGACCTTGATCCCAAATCGCGGGTTGGGCATGGCCTTGCCTACGGTCCCAGGGGGTGGGAAGGCGCGGTCCCACTGCGCGAGGACCCAGCCGCACGTCTCGGTCGTGCCATACATCTCGCGCAAGTCCACGCCCCAGAGCTGCCACAAGGCATGCACTTCAGGCGTCATCGCTCCCGACGCAGTCCAAGCGACGTTGACCCGGTCCACACCCAACTTTGCGCGTAGCGGCAGAAACACCTTTTCCTGGGCTTGGTCGTGGCGTGCTTGCAGCTCGGCAGGCACGTCTTCGCCGCGGCGACGCGCGGCCGCAACCTCGCGCGCCACGACCATCGCGTCCTCATAGGACTTCTGGAAAGATGCCGGCGCTCCTTTGATCGCGGCCAGCGCCACGCTGAGCAGCTTCTCGTGCAGCCGCGGCGGCCAGACGATTCCCGTAGGACGTACGCCGCGGAGGACATCCGAGAGTTGGTCGAGGCGGCAGAAGGTCACCACCGCGCGGGTCATGATCGGCACGTAGACGCCGGACATGGCCGGAGAAACATGGGACAGGCCCAGGAAGCTGAGCGAGTCCCGGCGCGTGGCAACTAACTCCGGGTTGAGCACGGCCGAGCCGAGGACGGAGTACTGCAGGGTGCGGTGGGTGTGGATGACCCCTTTGGGTGCTCCGGTGGAGCCGGAGGTGTAGAATAAGGCTGCCGGCTGATCGATGTCCCCGCCGAGGAGGCGTTCGTCGAACAGCGTCGGGTTGGCCGCGTCATGGGCTCGACCGGTCTCGCGCAGTTCGGCCCACGTCCTGCTGACGATTGTTTCGGGCAGCTCCGACTGGGAGCCATCGAAGCTGATCACGGCTCGCAGCGTGGAAAGCTCTGGCGCCACCGCGGCGACCTTCGCGACCTCGTTGTCATCAGCGACAACGATGGCGACGGCTTCGCTGTGCCCGACCAGTTGCCTCACTTCAGCAGCGGAACTCATGGGGTAGACGCCGACCGGGATCGCTCCGGCCGAGAGGATGCCAAGCGCCGCAATCACCCACTCGCCCCGGCCCGGCGCCATGATGGCGACTCTGTCCCCGGGCGCGACGCCGAGGGCAGCCAGTCCGAGCGCAACCTCGCGTACGGCCCAGGCGTACTGCGCCCACGTGGTCGGGATCGCGCGTGTGCCGTCCCACTGGCAAAATGCGACCTCATCGGGTTCAACCTCAGCTCGGTCCTGCACCATCTGGGCGAAAGTTCGCTCGACGGCCTGGAAGTTGGCGACGCCGATGTCGGTGACGCCGCTCAGGACTGGCACCTGCCGTGCGCCGGCAGTGTGGACGGAATTGGTGGCCATGGTCATCGCTCCGAACCGTGCAGACCTAGCGGCCTGGATGTGGTGAGGTTTGGGGCTGGCGCCCCTTCGTCTGAAGGCTGCGACGACGCCCGCGCCTGTCTCCATCCTTCGCGGAGGCCTCGGGCCACGGGGTCGTTGAACCACGAGGTGGCCTTGGCCAGCGTCAGCTCGGCCTGACGTTGATCAACGACGTCGTCGTAGTCGTTTACGGCCTGCTTAAGCGCCGCATAGAGAACAGGTGCTCGGCGGCCGGCCTCTCGGGCCCGGTCAAGCGCCTCCGCCACCAGTCGCGCAGGCTCGACAATCGCGTCGACGAGGCCCCACCGTGCCGCCTGCTCGGCGTCAACGAGCTCACCGTTCAGCAGCAGGTCACGTGCGCGCCGCATCCCGATCAACCGGATGAGGCGCTGGATTCCCTTATCCGCGGGCAGAAGGCCGTGTCTGATCTCGGGGAATCCGAACCGGGCGTGAGGCGTCGCGAGTACCACATCCGCGAAGAGCGCGTACTCCACGCCGCCGCCGACACAGTCGCCATTAATGGCGGCGATCACCGGCGCCGGGTATCGCTCCATCGAGACAAGAAGGTTATGGAAACCCTGCATTCGGTCTTCGACCGGGTCCGCGGTGGCTCCGTCAGCTTCCTTGATGTCACCGCCGGCGCAGAAGAACCGCGTCCCGGCACCGGTGATCACTATCGGCGCCGGGTCGCTCTGGCCACGATCCCGGAACAGCGCCGTCATAGCGAGCAACAGCGTGCGGCTCAGGGCGTTCGCCGGAGGCCTGTCGAGCGTCGCGACCACGACGCCGTCGTAGTCCGCCGTCCATAGCCCGGCAGCCAGATCGTTTTCGTGCCGTGCGGATAGAGCCGTCATCGGATTTCTCTCGTGTCTGATTGCCTCGGCCGGTGGCGGAGCCACCCTCGCCGTGAGTCGAGGGAAGGCGCGGCGACCGCTTCTCGCTGAACGCCTGCCAAACTTCGATTTAGCGGGGTATCGTGATGCACCGGAGCCGGGCACCGCTGCATCGCAGCCGGCTCACGTCAGCTTTTGCCTTCCGCGAAGCGCTTGCGTTTCTCCCGAAACGCCGCGACGGCTTCTTTGCGATCGGGACTCTTGAAGGTCAGCGCCTCGAGGGCCATCGCGGTGTCGAGATTGAGATGCACCTGCTCCTTGAGCAGCTTGTTGACGCTGTATTTTGTCCAGACGATCGCGTTTCGGGGACCGCTCGCGAGCAGTTCGGCGTATCCGATCGCATGATTGAGAACAGTACCTTCCGGCACGACCTTGTTGATCATCCCTGCAGCCGCCGCGTCTTCCGCCGAAATGAAGTCACCTGTCATCAAGAAATGCTTGGCCCGCGCCGGACCCAGAAGAAGCGGCCAGATGACAGCGCCCCCATCTCCGGCGACAACGCCGGCCGTAACATGCGTATCGGCGAAACGGGCGCTCGGCTGGGCGAAGATGACGTCGCAAAACAGGGCGAGCGTGGCGCCCAACCCGACCGCCACGCCGTTCACGGCAGCGATCACGGGGGACTCGACTTCGAGGATGTTCCTGATGAGATGCCGGCCCGAGCGCGTGGGCGATATCGGATGCCCGCCGGTATCAAGCGCGTTCTGATCGCCCCCTGAACAGAACCCGCGACCAGCGCCGGTGAGCACAATGGCCTTCACCGCGGGGTCGTTATCAACGTCTACGAACACCTCCTCCAGCGCGGTATGCATGGGCCAATTGATGGCATTGAGGATTTCAGGCCGGTTCATGGTTATTACGGCCACACCGCTCGGACGCATCTCTACGAGCAAGCCTTCATATTTTTTGTCTTTCATTTCAGTCTCCAGTTTTTCAGATAGGCGGCAGGCCTAAGCCGCAGGATTGCGGACGGCGCCATCGACTGTCCCGGCGGCCGCCCTGGCGTTCTCGAAAGCCTCACGCTCGGCATAGTGAGCGGGGCGGGCGGCGCGGATGTCTGCAAGGATCGCATCGGACTTGCGCACGACGGACCGAGGGTTTTTGAATCTCGGGATGACGTACTTGCCGAACAGCTCGATCGACTTCATCAGCTCCTTGTGCGGCATGCCGTCGATGCGCAGCGCGAGCGCGTCGATGCCCATGTCGACGTACCGCTGGACCTGCTTGGCGCAGGTCTCGACGTCACCGACGATGAAGCTCCCCGACTCGTCGAACAAATAGCGCTCGTTCTTGAAGTCGATATCCTTGATCTTGCCGAGCGATCCGTAGTCGGCGGACAGCTTCGACAGCCGCTCATAGGCGTCGATGGACAAGGCGACGCTATGGGCTAGCGTTGTCGCCCACTGCTCGGCCTCCTCGTTTGTATCCGCGCAATGCATTCCGCCGGATATCACTGCCACCTTCTGCGCCTGCACGGGGTATGCGTGCTCGGCGCTCGCAAGCTCCTTGTCATAGAGCTCGGCCGACCTCTGCACCGACGCGAATCCGCTATACCCGCCACCCATCATGGCGCCGATGCCCATGCGCGCCGCGGCGGTGACCGATTGCGGGCTCGAGGTCGCCATCATGATCGGCGGATAGGGCAGCGTCACGTGCTTGGGCGTCAGGCTGCGCGGCGGAATCTTGTAGTGCTCGCCGACAAAAGAGAAGATGTCGTTCGATAGGGCCCGGCGAATAACCTCAATGCCCTCCATCTGCTGCGCCTTGGTCTCCTCGGGGTCGACCTCGAAGGCGCGCAGCGCGAGGGTGGTGTTGCCGCGGCCAACGGCAAGCCCGACGCGGCCGTTCGACAGGATATCCTCGGTCGCCAGTCGCTCCGCGACGCGCAGCGCGTGATTGATCTTCTTGGGAAGCGGCGTGATCAGGTGGATGAACTGGATCCGACTGGTTAGCGCCATCATGTACGGGTAGATCACCTCGGGAGCGGAGGTCGAGGCCGTGCCGATCGCGAAATGCTGTTCGGAGCACCCGAACGCGTCGAATCCGACTCTCTCCGCCAGAATTACTTCGTCGATGAGCTCGCGATAGCGGTGCGCGTGGGTGTGTCCCGGCTGGGTCTCCCCCTCACTGAAGAAGATGAACCGCATGCGTTGTGCCTCCTTCGGGACCACAATGTTAATCTGAGATAACTTTATGGCCGGCAATCGCGTCCTGTCAACAACCTTTCGGCGCCGACCATCTAGAACCGTTCTTTGCGATATTTGCTCTGTTACCGATATAATGGCCGATAAGCGCGCAATGGAAAATATTCAGCCCCTCGCCTTAGTGATCTGGCGGCGGCCTAGAAAGTGAATATAGATTTACATGAGGATAAAATGAGATGTTCACATGATCCGTTCATTGAGCTCGGGACAGACGATGCTGGCGCGCAGGATGACGCGGTGCTTCGCGCCCGCCACGTGGTACGGTGCGCCTCAATGAATATTCAGCCATTACCGATCAAGCGGGCATACAGCAGCGGGCGGCGCGAGCAGTTGATCGCGGTCGCTGCTGAGCTCTTCCTGCAGCACTCATATGACGCGGTCACAGTTGAAATGATCGCTGCGCGCGCCGGCATCACTGGTCCTGGATTGTATCGTCACTTCCAGAACAAGCAGGCAGTCCTGATCGCGGTTCTGGAGGAACCGACGCAGATCGTGCACGAGGTTGCGAAACGGATCGCGGAGACGACGAAGGACCCAAAGGCCGCCATGATAGCGATGGTCGAGTCGCACATCCGGCTGATCCTTAAAGGACCACCAAGCACGCTGATCTTCACCAAGAACGAGCACGCTCTTCCCGAACACGACCACAGACGGATCCGGCGCGAGATGGCGTTGTACGCCGAAGAGTGGATTTCCGTGATAATCCCGCTGCGGCCCGACCTGTCCGAACCCGAGGCACGACTGCTGACCCAGGCCGTGTTCTCCATGCTCAACACGGCTGCGACGCTTAGGAAGGGCCTCGACGAGGAGTCGATCTTCTCCACTATGCGGCAGGCCGCGCTGCACGCGCTGCTCGGCCGCGGCGACCTCTGATCTACACCTGTTCTGCCGGCGCAAACCCTATCGATCAGGCGGTCCTCGCGGCCGCAGAAACCCACGCACTAGCCATGGCTTCACATGGGAGATCGCACTGTGATTGGCGCGTCCCGCGCGGGCCAGGTTTTGCCTAATTTCCTTCGTCGCTAGCTACGGAGGCGTGTGCTGCTTGGCGTTAGCAGGCTTTTCTTTAGGTCCGGCGGGCCAGGCGTGCTCAAGCGTAACACCGCGACGACGCTACGGTGAGCCGCCTACAAGGCTTCTGCGCATACCGGTCTAAGGGAAAGCATATGCATAGTGTCTTCCAAGAATTCATTGATGCAATAGTAGGCGCCGAAGATGCCGAAGGCTTCTCCAACGCGCTGGCGAAAACAGCATCAGCTTTGGACCTATCGTGTTTCGCTTATCTCTCTCTCCAGAGCGAAGAAAACAGGAAGCCCCGACTCATCTCAACATATCCAACGCGATGGACGACCCATTATCTAGACAAGAAGTATCAAGTCATTGATCCGGTCATTAGAGAAGCCCTTCAGAGCCCGGAGCCCTTTCGATGGGGAATCGATTTTCGATCACGAACAAATTCAAAAGAGCAACTGCGACTATTCGACGAAGCCGCGCAATTCGGAATTCGGTTTGGCTTCACGGTCCCCATTCACGATGGGCATGGGCCAATCTCCGCATTGACTTTCGCTACTGACGAGAGCCGGCCGCAGTTCGATAAATGCATTGATTCGTACACGCATGTCCTTCAACTCATGGCGATGTATTTTCATGCTCACGTTCGTCGCAAGCTCGGAAGCGAACGCGGTCTCGACGGAATTCGACTGTCGCGCCGCGAAGTAGAATGTTTGGAGTGGGCGGCTCGAGGAAAGAGCTCTTGGGAGATCGGCTGCATTCTCGGTATCTCGCGCAACACAGTTGCGTATTACTTAGAGAATGCGAAGGAAAAGCTCGGCGTTCGCACAATCACGCAGGCGGTGACGCACTTGGCGGCTGCAAATAGAAAAAAGCAAAATTAGGGTGCCCTCCCCCTACAACTACAGGTGATGATTTGAGGCGATAATCGCGCTTCAAAGAAGGCTATTCATCACTTCTGGAGGGATTATGATCCAGTTGATCACACCACCTTCGTACGGAGAGCTTTCCGACACCCTCGTTGAGATGCATCGGTTGCGGCATCGTATCTTCAAACTGCGCATGGCATGGGAAGTTGAGACCAGCGGCGACATGGAGATCGACGAATTCGACGCGCTGCATCCTGACTATCTAATCCAGGTGGATGAAAACGGCCAAGTGCAAGGTTCCGTACGCCTGCTCCCCACGCTTGGCCCGACCATGCTTCGCGACACCTTTCCCGCGCTTCTCGAAGGTCAACCCGCGCCGTCAACTTCGCTAATATGGGAAAGCAGCAGGTTCGCTATCGACATTGCAGCCGACGCCCCCAAAGGAAATCACGGCATAACTCGCGCCGCATACGAGCTGTTTGCCGGAATGGTCGAGTTCGGGCTCTCACGACAACTCACTGATATCGTTACTGTCACAGATATCCGAATGGAGCGAATCCTTCGACGGGTCGGTTGGCCGCTGCGACGCATTGGCAATCCGGCCACAATCGGCAACACCGTGGCCTTGGCGGGTTACCTCGCGATTTCGAGCGAAGTTCTCCGGAATCTCCGTAAGGCCGGAGGTCTTTCGACACCGACTCTCTGGACGCCAGTAATCTTCGCTGCCGCCTAAGATAGAAGTCCTCGCCTGGATTGGGGACTTCCTGTCTTGTGGTTTGTTACCGAGCTTCGAAAATGACAGAAACCGGGATCCGACACGATCGGCGGAACACAGCGAGCGCGATTGACCTGCAACAGCTTCGATACGCTGTGGTTGCCAGCGACCACGGGAGCTTTCGACGAGCCGCTGATGTCCTTTCGATCAAGCACACTGTCCTGAGCCGATCCATCGGTCAGCTTGAATATCTGGTTGGGACTTCACTATTCGAGCGCTCCAGCGGAGGAATCAAGCCCACTATCGCTGGCCAAGCGGTTTTGCGAATTGCGCGGCTGATCCTGGAACAGGTCGACATACTCGTTGAAACCGGTAGGTCTGGTGGTCGCGGCGATACCGGCCATCTTGCTATTGGCTTCTACACGTCCGTGTCTACCGGCAATTTGCGAGCGACGATAGGTGAATTTAAGAAGCGGCTCCCGCAGATCGAATTGGCAACGATGGAACGTTCTCGCTTTCATCTGATGACCGCGCTGCGTAACGGGACCGTCGACGTCGTCGTTAGCCCTGGACTTCTGGCTTCAACGGACGTCAAATCACTACTGCTGTGGAGCGAGCGTATCTTGATCTCGTTGCCTCAGGATCACTGCCTAGCGGCGTGCGAGACCATCTATTGGGCAGATTTGCGTAACGAAAAGATACTTCTAAGCAAGATTGATCCTGGACGAGAGCTCGAGGATCTCCTGATTTCGAAGCTCGCCTCACCTGACGACCGGCCCGCAGTAGAGCGCCACGACGTAAGCCGCGGCATTATCAAAAATCTGACGAGTATGGGCATGGGGGTTAGTCTGGTGATGGAATCGGATATCGGCGCAAATTTCGCTGGGCTTGTGTACCGGGAATTGCACGACGGGACGGGACCTAGCCGGGTGGACTTCTTTGCGCATTGGCGCGATGACAATGAAAATCCGGCTCTAAACCGTTTCCTCAATCTGTTGGCAGAGCGCTATGCCTCGCTTCCCTCGGCTCTCGAGAGGTGACCGGCTCGTCTCGCCTTTGCAAATCCGCGGTCCGTAGCCATAAAGCGCGCCAGCATCGGTGCGATCAGTTTCGCCGGATCGATGCGCTGCCCGCTTTCGCTTGCCAAGGCCTCTGCATAGGCAACGAGATCCCGATGTACTGATGCCGGTAGTTCAGTGGCGACTTTGACCGGCTTGTCGTCGAGCAGTGCTGCTATTTTAAGCTTGGGCATGCCGTTACCCTCCGTACGGCACAAGTATGAGGTCACGATTGACGAGAACGCGAACTGGAAAGCCAGATCGCACGGTTAGAGTGGGTTGGATGTTGAGACTGCGCCGAACCACCTGTTGTCCGGTTTGATTCAGCGAATCGGAGGCGCCGTGCCGCAGTGCCTGGATGATGGCGCTGTCGTTGCTATTGGTGTCCGAGCCGGCCCCTAGCTCGGTACCGACCGCCAGAAACGTCGATAGTGCCGCTGCCTTGAAGAGTTCGCCCCAGTGATTGTCGACCTGGTCTTCGAGGCCTGCATATCCTGCGGAGTCAGCGCCGGGTGGTCGCTCGAGAACGATTGAACGTCCATTCGGCATGATCAGCCGGGTCCAGACCAACAGAACGCGGGACTGGCCGAACGTGACCTGACTATCATACATGCCGATTAGACGCGCTCCCTGAGGCACAAGCAGAAAACGGCCAGTCGGCGTATCAAAAACATTCTCGGTGACCTGCGCGGTTACTTGGCCTGGAAGGTCTGATCGAATTCCGGTTATCAGGGCTCCCGGAATCACTGTCCCAGCCTGCACGATATATGGTGAAGCCGGCCTGGCGACACGGTCAGGGCTGACGGTGCGACGGTCCACCGAGGCGTTCACGAAGGCAAGCTTGCGGTCCTGGCCGTTCTGCGCAGATCCATCTTCGCCGGTGCTCGTTGCGCTCACCGGCACGACGCGGTCGCCTCCAACCGCCGAAGCGGAATCCGGACGCACTTCTCGTCCATTGGTCGCAGCGAACAAATGGCTGATGCGGGCTGCCTCGGCTTCTTGATCTCGGCGCTGCTGTTCCGGATCACCGCCGATCGTCGGCGACTGGCCTTGAGCGGCAAGGATCGGTCGACCGAGGTCTCCAGGGAGCGGCGGACCGAGTTGCGGGATAGGCTGGCGCGGAACGCCAGCATAATCCTTCGGCAGCGTCGTAATGCCGTCGGCAACATTGTGATGATCGGTACTGTAAAGCTCGTCGGTCGCTTGATTGCGGGAGCGATTGCTCTGTAGCGACCACAGCACCGCTCCGCCGATGACAAGCAGGGCAACCGCGCTCCCGCCGGCCAAGATCTTCCGCGACAACCGCGTCACGCGCGGATGCTCTGCTCTCAAGCGGAAGCTCTCGGACTGCTCCCCTTGTGTCTCCGGCGGACCTGCTTGCTCGTGATCGTTTACATTCCGAGTGTTCATGACGACGGCCTCCCATCGGTCCTGACAATACGGACCCTCTGCTGGTGCTCACCGCCCAGTCGGAGTTCTGCAGCAGCAAACAGCCGATCGACGATCAATATGTTGCCGTAAGCGCGGTAGTTGACGAGTTCGGTCTTGCCGTCTGGACCGATGACGAAGAGCGGTGGCATCTCGCCCTGCACGATGCCTTGCGGGAATTCGACGTAGACCTTGCGGCCATCGTCATATGCAGCGAGCGGCCGCCAGGGTGGACTGTCCCCTTCGATGACATAGCGGGAGATGCGCTGCGCCGGGTCCGGAAGAACGGGCTTCAGAGCGACCGAACGCGATCGTTCCCGTGCAGTTTCTGGATAGTACCAGGCAATAGACGGCATGTATGGCCGTTCGCGGGAGCGGAGCTCGATCAGATAGGTGCGCCGGTCAGTATTGACCACCAGGTTGGTCTCTATCGAAGCTCGGGTCGGCTTGACCAGGATATGGACGCGTCGTGTGTCGCCGCTCCCGCTCTCGGTATCGCCCACGACCCAGCGTACGGTATCGCCGGCAGCGATCGGCCCTGATCCCGTCAACTGTTCTCCCTCCTCGAGCGCGATATCCGTGATCTGCCCGGGTGCGGCGTAAATCTGATAGAGCGCCCCGGGACTGTAGGCGTAGACTTGCGCCGCGTTGAAATACCCCCGCTTGCGCGGTTCGACGCGGGCCGCGCCATTCGCGGTCTCCACCCGGCTCACGGGTTCCGGCTCTTCCTTCGCTCCCGACTTGCCGCCGAGAGCCGGCTTCCAGAGCGGCGGAACGTGAAGCGGTCGCGCTCCGTCGTCGAGATGCGCTGGAGGCGCCGGCACCGGAGGGACTTCCGCGTCATAGCTGATCTCCGGCGGAATGTAGGTCGCGCACCCACCAAGCGCCGACGAACAAAGCAGAAGAGCGGATAGAAATGCTCGCTTCGAGGTCACGAACTCGAACCAAGTCGAATTGAGCCCGCAGTGCAGGATAGGGCGCTTCGAATGAACGTCAGACATCGTCTTGGTCACTGACTCAACTCCTTTGACCAGTTGATGGCGCGGACGTAAACGCCAAGGGGATTCCTGCGTAGGCGTTCGGCATCGCGCGGCGTCTCGATCACGATCGTAAGAATTGCAGTCCATCGCTCGGTCGAGCTCAACGAACCGTTGTCGTAGGCGCGCTGGGTCCACGCGACTCGAAAGCTTTCTGAAGACGCGCGAATGACGCTCGATACGTCGACGGAGATCTGCGCCTTGCCCAGCTTTGCGAAGGGGTCATTGTTGCGCGCATAGTCGTTGAGTGCGGCCGCGCCGCGATCGGTCGTAAAATCATAGGCGCGGAGCCAGCTCTGGCGCAGAACGATGCCGTCGGCGGGTAGCCCTCTGACATCCTCGATGAAGCGCGCCAGATGGTAGGCGATCTGCGCGTCTGTGGGTTGATAGTCGAAGTTGGCTGGCGCGACCCTCTGGGCTTGGCCGAGATGATCGACCTCCACCACCCAGGGCGTGATCGAGCCTTGGCTCGAATGCCAGACAAGGCCCGCGGCAAGGCCGGCGGACAGCATGAGGCATCCGAACGCCATCAGGCGCCAGTTCCTGGCTTGCACGCGCGCTGATCCAATGCGTTCGTCCCAAACCTGCGCAGCCTTTTGATAAGGCGTAACGGGCTCGGGCATGCGCCCGTAGTGAACGGAAGGTCGTTTGAACATCGATAGTTGCCCCCAGGATCAAGTGATCGGTTTCAAGTCGTGTGGTGTCGGTGTTTCGAGCGCTGCCCCACGGCGTGTGGCGAAGGCATTGGCTGCGTGTCAGCGCTCTCCTTCAGACAAATCGACAGAAGAGCCGCTGCCGCCGTGATCGCCTGAGCGAACCGCCTGTCCGGCCGCCGACGCACCGTGCCGAATGGTCTCGGCACGCTTCATGCGCCGCGCCCAATCGGGCTGCCCTTCGGTCGAAGTGCTCGCGGCCTGCTCGCCCCCTTGCCCCCCACCGCTGAGGGCAGCCCCGGCGCGGCGCAACGGGCTCATGGCAGCCGAACCACCAGCCTCCGCGACGCCGGCAAGGCCGCCTCTTCGATAGGCGGCGGATGCGCCGCTCAAGACGGCACCGCCACCACGAGCGACGCTTGCCATCGCTCCGCCAGCGACACCAGCACTGCCAGCGGCGAGGCCTGCACCAGCCGCAACAATGCCGCCAGCGGCAAGGCCCGTTCCAATCGCGGCGCCGGCGCCGAGCTGCGGCCCGCCGGACACCAGGCCATTTGCGATTCCTGGACCGAAGATACCCAGCCCGAGCAAGGAGAGCGCCGCGAGCACCAAGGTCATCGCGTCCTCAATGGTCGGCTGTGCGCCGCCAAAGCCAGTGATGAACTGCGAGAATAGGGTCGATCCGATGCCGACAATGACGGCCAGGACCAAGACCTTGATCCCGGAGGATATGACGTTGCCCAGGACCCGCTCTGCCGCGAAGGCGGTCTTGCCAAACAAGCCGAAGGGAATGAGGACGAAGCCGGCCAGCGTCGTGAGCTTGAACTCGATCAGGGTGACGAAGAGCTGGATCGCCAGAATGAAGAAGGCGAGCAGCACCACGACCCACGCGAACAGGAGAACGACGATCTGAACGAAATTCTCGAAGAAGCTGATGTAGCCCATCAGGTTCGAGATTGAGTCGAGCAGCGGTCGACCGGCGTCGAGCCCGACTTGGGCGATCTTTCCCGGTCGCAGGAAATCCGACGCGGAGAGGCTTGCGCCGGATGCTTTCAACCCAAGCCCGGCAAAGCTCTCGAAGACGATGCGCGCCAGACTGTTCCAGTTACCGATGAGGTAGGCAAAGACGCCCACGAAAAGCGTCTTCTTGACGAGGCGCGCGATGATGTCCTCGTCCGACCCCCAACTCCAGAACAACGTGGCGAGCGTGATGTCGATCGCCGCAAGGGTCGTTGCGAGATATCCTACCTCGCCACCCAGCAAACCAAAGCCGTTATCGATATAACGCGTGAACGTTTCCAGGAACTGGTCAATGACCCCCGTGCCCGTCATGGCTTGCTCGCCTCGGGTGTCGCCGGGTTCGGAAAACCCTGCGGGATCCGGCTTTGATCCTTTGGACGGGGCGTCACGCCGCCGGCGGAAGCATCGTGGGCGGGAGTTGCAACACCGTCTTTCTTGCCAAAGAAGCGACGGCGGTTTTCGGCCCAAACTTCCTTGCAATGCAGATAACCTGCCGCTTCCACCGCAGTGACGCTGCGGCAGCGAGCGAGGTCAGAGCTAGTTGCATCTGTCATCTGCTCCGCCTTCGGCGACTGCGGAGAATCATCTCCACCGCGGAGCTGAATCGTGCAGGCAGCAACGGCGAATACGCCGATTGTCGTAAGCAGCGACAACGCCTTGAACGCCCTTGCGTCGGTCATCAGTGGAACATCCGCACGTCTTGGGACTGATAGCCCTGTCCCGGGGTCAGGAACCGCCTGAGCTGTTCTCGCCCCTGGTCCTGGGCCGAGGCGCGCTGCGCCGCATCGAGGGTCTGTGCCCTGCCCTGCGCCGCCACGGCAGCCGTGAGATCGGCGAGTTGTTGCGCTTGAAGCGCGAGGATCTGATTGCCGGCCTGGGTTGCCTGCAGGGCGCCGCTGGCACCTTGACTTGATGTTACGAGCGCTGACGTTTGGATGCGGTTGGTGTCGAGGTTGCCGACGACGCCGGCCTGGACGCGGAGTGAATCCTGCAACGCAGCGACAGAATTTTGCCACCGCGATTGAGCGTTGGTGATCAAAACCTGGTTGGACTGGCTGCCGGTGACCGGCGCATAGGTGGTCGAGAACGCGCGATCGATCTGCTGGACGTCGTATGCGATGCGCTGGGCTTGAGCCAGCAATTGCTGGGTCCGTTGGATCGATGATTGCAGTTGCTGCAGTGACGAATACGGCAGGTTTGCCAGGTTCTTTGCCTGATTGATCAGCATCTGCGCCTCGTTCTGCAACGAGGTGATCTGATTGTTGATCTGCTGCAGCTCCCGTGCGGCTGTCAGGACGTTCTGAACGTAGTTGTTGGGATCGAACACGATCACCGCCCGTGCGGGCGCCGCGACGCCAAGCACCAGCGTGATGGTGCCAGCGGCCACGAATAGGCCAATACGCCTCATAGCGATTTCTCCAGATTGACGAGATTGGGGATCAGGTCGGCGGCCCAGGCGACGCCACGGTGCTGGAGCCAGGCCGGCACGAAGCCGTCAGGTCCAAATTCGCTGAGGAGCTGCGCGATGGCAGCCTGGTCGATCTTGGAAGAGGCTGCAGTAAATGCGAGCGCAACCTCACCAAGACCAAGTTCGAACATCCGGTTGCCGCGACGGGATTGGCAGTAGTAGTCCCGCTTCGGCGTTGCCCGGCTCAGCAGCTCGATCTGGCGATCATTGAGGCCGAAGCGGCGGTAAATCGCAGTGATCTGCGGCTCGATCGCCCGTTCGTTCGGCAACAACAGGCGTGTTGGGCAGCTTTCGATGATCGCCGGTGCGATCGCGGAGCCATCGATGTCCGAAAGCGACTGGGTGGCGAAGATGACGGAGGCGTTCTTCTTCCGCAGCGTCTTCAGCCATTCCCGGAGCTGGCCAGCAAAATCTTCGTCGTCGAGGGCAAGCCAACCTTCATCGACAATCAGGAGCGTCGGCCGGCCGTCGAGACGATCCCCAATGCGATGGAACAGATAGGCCAACACGGCCGGGGCCGCGCTCGTTCCGATCAGCCCTTCGGTCTCAAACGCCTGGACCGAGGCCTCGCCAAGGCGTTCGAATTCGGCATCAAGCAGGCGCCCGGAGGGACCGCCCAGGCAATAGGGTTGCAGGGCACGTTTCAGGGAATTGGATTGCAGCAGGACCGACAGGCCCGTCAGGGTGCGTTCCTGCATCGGCGCCGAGGCGAGAGACGTTAGAGCCGACCAAAGATGATCCTTGACCTCCGGAGTGATCTCGATTTTTTCCCGCGCCAGGATCGCGCAGATCCATTCCGTCGCCCATCCTCGCTCGGAGGGATCGTCGATCCAGGCCAGGGGTTGCAGGGCGACGGGTTGGTCGCCTCCGTCAGACAACGCACCGCCGAGATCGTGCCAGTCGCCACCCATGGCGAGCGCGGCCGCCCGGATCGAGCCACCAAAATCGAACGCAAAGACCTGAGAGCTCGGGTAACGGCGGAACTGGAGTGCCATCAAGGCCAGCAGCACCGATTTTCCGGCGCCCGTCGGCCCCACCACCAGGGTATGACCGACGTCCCCGACATGGAGCGAGAACCGGAACGGTGTCGATCCCTCGGTCTTCCCAAACAGGAGCGGCGGACCCCTGAAGTGCAGATCCCTCGCCTCGCCGGCCCACACGGCCGACATCGGGATCATGTGGGCGAGGTTGAGCGTCGACACCGGTGGCTGCCGCACGTTGGCGTAGACATGCCCGGGCAAACTGCCGAGCCAGGCTTCGACAGCGTTCACCGTCTCGCTCATGCAGGTGAAATCGCGACCCTGAATGACCTTCTCGACCAGCCGCAGCTTTTCATCGGCTGCACCCGGATCGCCGTCCCACACGGTGACGGTCGCCGTAACAAAGGCTTGTCCGATCTGATCCGAACCGAGTTCCTGTAGGGCGGCATCGGCGTCGATCGCCTTGTTCTGGGCGTCAGTATCGAGCAGCGTCGATGCCTCGTTGGTCATGACCTCCTTGAGAATGGCGCCGATGGATTTTCTCTTGGCGAACCATTGCCGGCGAATCTTGGTCAGCAGCTTGGTGGCATCGGTCTTGTCGAGCATGATCGCCCGGGTCGACCAGCGATACGAGAATGGCAGGCGATTCAGGTCGTCCAGAATTCCCGGCGTTGTCGCGCCGGGAAAGCCGACAATCGTCAGAACCCGGACATTGGCTGAGCCCAGCATCGGCTCGAGCCCGCCCGTGAGCGGCTGGTCGGCCAATAGCGCATCGATGTACATGGGAATTTCGGGCACCCGAACGCGATGACGCTTGGTCGAAATCGTCGAGTGCAGGTAGGTCAGCGTGTCCTGATCATCGAGCCAGGCGCATTCGGGCATGAACCCTTCAACGAGCTGAAGGACGCGATTGGTTTGATCGATGAACCCGCGAAGTACCTCGCGAGCATCTGCACCAGCCGTACGATCGCGACCCTCATAAAGCAGCCGCTCGGCCTTGGCCGCCCCCTCCTCTGGAGGCAAATAGAGGAAGGTCAGGAAAAAGCTGGACTCATAGTGGGCGCCGGCCTCCTCAAATTGAGCTTTGCGTTCGGCATCGACCAGCGCTGACGCGACGTCAGGAAAGGTGTTCGGCGGGTAAGCGCCCGCAAAATGACGCTGCGCCTCAACGAATACGGCCCAGCCTGATCCCAACCGGCGCAAGGCGTTGTTCAGGCGACCCGCGACGGCAACAAGCTCGGCCGGCACTGCGCTGTCGAGGTCGGGCCCCCGGAATTTGGCCGTCCGTTGAAACGAACCGTCCTTATTCAGGATAACCCCCTCGTCGACCAGGGCTGCCCATGGCAAGAAGTCGGCGAGACGCGCGTTCGAATGGCGGTATTCGGCGAGATTCATCATGACTGAGTGCTCAGGCGTTGAGATGGCCGGGAATGCGCAGATGTCGGCGCACCACATCGACGAAGGCGGGATCGCGCTTGGCGGCCCAGACGGCGGCCATGTGGCCGATGAACCAGAGGACAAGACCCGCGATCCAAAGCCGCAATCCAAGTCCAAGGGCCGCGGCAAGCGTGCCGTTGACGATCGCGACCGACCGCGGCGCGCCGCCCATCAGGAGCGGCTCAGTGAGCGCGCGGTGAACGGGCACGACAAAACCTACGACGGGTTCATCCATCAGATCACCACGCCGCCGCCGAAGGAGAAGAACGAAAGGAAGAAGCTCGAGGCCGCGAACGCGATCGACAGACCGAACACGATCTGGATCAGCCTGCGGAAGCCACCCGACGAATCCCCAAACGCGAGCGTGAGCCCAGTCACGACGATAATGATGACGGCAATGATCTTGGCGACTGGCCCCTCCACAGATTGCAGGATCTGATTGAGGGGCTGCTCCCACGGCATGTTCGAGCCGGCCGCCCAGGCCGGCGCCGTCGCCAAAAGCACCACGCCGGACGCGGCCAGCGATGCGGTCTGCCGAAGAACGCGAAATTCCAAACGCATGTCAGTCTCCTGCTGATGAAAGGCTGTAGTCGCCAGCGGCCCCGAGCCCCATGACGAGGGCGAGCTCAGCGAGGCGGCGGTCAGCGCCGCGTCCCGCAAGCACAGCAATGAGGTTGATGGTCTCGGCTATCAGGGCACGCGGAACCGTGATGACAGCTTCCTGGATCAGTTGCTCGAGCCGCCGCAGCGCGCCGAGCCCGCTGCCCGCATGGATGGTCCCGATACCGCCGGGGTGACCGGTCCCCCAAGCCTTAAGCAAGTCGAGCGCTTCGGCACCGCGAACCTCTCCAATCGGGATGCGATCCGGTCGCAGTCGCAGCGAGGAGCGGACAAGATCCGAAAGCGTCGCAACGCCATCTTTGGTCCGCAAGGCTACAAGATTGGGCGCCTTGCACTGAAGTTCGCGTGTATCTTCGATCAGCACGACCCGATCGGTGGTCTTCGCCACCTCCGCCAGCAGCGCATTCGTCAACGTTGTCTTTCCGGTCGATGTTCCACCGGCGACGAGGATGTTCTTACGAGCGGCCACCGCACCCCTAAGGATCTTGGCCTGCTCTAAATTCATGATGCCCTTGGCGACGTAGTCGTCGAGCGTAAACACGGCGACCGCCGGCTTGCGGATGGCAAAGGCAGGCGCAGCGACGACCGGAGGCAGGAGACCTTCGAAGCGCTCGCCGGTCCCGGGCAATTCGGCCGAAACCCGTGGCGCGCCGGCATGCACCTCGGCGCCCACGTGATGCGCTACCAGGCGAACAATGCGCTCGCCATCCGCTGCCGATAGAGTTTCGCCGGTGTCAATCAGGCCACTGGACAACCGGTCGATCCATAGCCGCCCGTCGGGATTGAGCATGACCTCGATGATTGTTTCATCTTCGAGGTAGCCCGCAATCGCCGCGCCAAGTGCGCTACGCAACATTCGCGCACCGCGCGAATTCGCTTCCGATTGAAAGGAATGGATTGCCACCGTCGTCCCCACCGAATGAGGACGTCCAAAGGCGCCCTCAGATGGGATGATTAGAAAAGGCACCAAACGATCTAGAGCAACGAGTGTTTTCGCTGATCGTGGGCTGGCGTAGAAAAAGAAAGACTTAGAACAGGAATTTGAGGCCTGTTGATCGTGCCAGTTCGCTATTGCTCACCACTCGGCACCCTCATCTGTGAACACGGCCGACACCTCATAAAAGACAGTATCGACGGCTTCGGAAACGTTGGCCGGCATGAAGAAAGCAGTTGAACTCATCCACGAAGCGATGGATCGAAGCCAAGGGAGCGTGAACCACGCCAGCGCTGCGATCTGGATTCCCACGTTGACGCCGAACGCGACTTGATAGGCCACAACGGACCTATGGCCGTCCTCCGAGGGCCACTGCTCCAAGACCAGGCCCATCGCGTACTGGGCCAGAAATGCCCAACCGAAGTGCAGAACGTTCAAGGCGCCATTGGCGCGACCGGCGAGTTCCGGCGGAAAGTAATCCGCTATCACCGCGAAACTGATCACAGTTGCCGTTCCGACAATTGCGACAACGGACCACGACAAGGTGGACGGCAGGGGCGCTCGTAGGATCAAGGCAAGTTGGGCTGCGATAAACAGCACCGTAACCGTCCCTAATATGATCTCTGCTCCGATTCCTCTTCGTCTGATGTAATGGACCACCATACCGAACAACCAGGCGCCGCCGCTAAGGACGATCGACATGATGAAAAGCTGTCTGACGAGACTTGCGCGATCAAACCCCTCTACGTCGGTCAGCCACGGCGATGCCCACAATCCCTGCAGAGACCAGGCCGATCCAACGCAAGTCGCCGACAATGGGGCAATACGCCAAAAGCGCCGATCGCCGAAAACGGCGCTAAGAGTGCCGCCCGCTGTTGACGGGACAATGCCGCGTTCGGGTACCACAACGTAGATAAGAATGGCCGTCGCAGTTGTAGCGACCGCTAGGATCTCGAAGAGTTGCCTCCAGTCCATCCAGGTGAGCAGGTGTTCGGCGGGAGTGGTGGCGGTCACCGCTCCCAGCGACCCCAGCATGATCATGTAGCCGCTTAGCAAAGCTACTCGGTCCCTGGGAAACCAAAGGATGATGGACTTCAGTCCAGCCGTCAGCGCCGCCGCCATGCCGAGTCCGATCATTGCACGCGCGATCAAAAGTGACAGGAAACTGGTCGAGACTGCGAATAGTCCGGCGCCGGTCGCGGCAACCAAAAGCAGTGAACTCTGGACACGACGCGGACCAAAGCGATCCAACAATATGCCCACGGGGATTTGAGCCGCTGCGAAAACGAGGAAGTAGACTGACGTAAGCAAGCCGAGGTCGGCAGTCCCAAGCCCGGCATCCGAACTGAGATGACCGGCGATCAAGGCGTTGATCGTGCGGAACAGATACGAAAGGTAGTATCCAGCGGCAAAGGGAAGAAATACGCGCGCGATTCGACGCCATGTTATTGAGGTCTGCATGCTAGCCCTTACTGCTCTCAGCTCCTTCGAGCCGATAGCGCGACCAGCTTTTTGTCAGTTCGGCTAAATTGCTGCGGTCGCAGGT
This sequence comes from Bradyrhizobium sp. UFLA01-814, assembly GCF_046718885.1. Taxonomy (NCBI): domain Bacteria; kingdom Pseudomonadati; phylum Pseudomonadota; class Alphaproteobacteria; order Hyphomicrobiales; family Nitrobacteraceae; genus Bradyrhizobium; species Bradyrhizobium sp. UFLA01-814. The sequence continues at coordinate 39,814 of NZ_JAQOSR010000030.1, forward strand.
TCGCGCAGGAAAAAGAAGGAACGGCGCGATGGAATACCTGTAGCCCTCAGTCAGGTTTCGTCGGCCGGTTCCTGACGGCGGATATCTTCCGGAATTTCGCGTAGAAAGCTCTGCCCCTTTTGCAAGCGGCGCCCGAGCGCCTCGACAAATCCCTCAAAGCGCTCCCTGCCCTTTGCCTGCGCCGCCGCCTGCGCATCGTTGGGCAACGGTGGCGTGATCGTCAGCCAAAATCGGATGAAGAGGGCCAAGGTCTCGGCTGTCAAACCGACGTCGCGCTCCAGCCTCTGCATCTGACGCGACAGCCGATCGAGGCGCCGCGTAAACGCTGCCTCCCGCCTGTCCGCCCCGTCCGGCGACAGAAAGGAAGCGACGGCCGCTTCCACGATGGCAGACCGAGAAAGCTTCTTGCGATCGGCGAGTTCCGAGATCTGTTTCAGCAGTTCTGGCGGGAAGTAGACGTTCATCCGGTCGCGCATATCGCCTCAGAGCTCCATACCGTCATTCGGGTCTAAGGCGACTTGACGGGCAACACCGCGCATCTGTTGGCGTATGAGCCGGGACTGACGGACCGCATCCTCGTCATCATCTAGAACGGCAGCAAATTCTTCTGCCGGTGTCGGTTCGGTCGTCTCCTTGGCGATCGCGACGTGATCGGGGAGTTCGGGCTCACGACGGAGTCCGCTGTTCGCCGTGTCCTCCTCGGCCTCCGCAGCTTTGTCAGTTGGACCTGCCGTCGACTTCAGCGGTCCGAGCGCTGACCATCCGTCCGTTCGCTGTGATCGGCTGGCGCTCGCCGGATCGGGCGGCGGCAGAACCCGCTCGGTGAACCGCCGATCCTCGTAGTAGCGGACCTTCTTCGCCCGGATCGGCGGCGTACCCGCCACCATGACAATCTCGTCCATCGGCGGAAGCTGCATGACCTCGCCGGGGGTCAGCAGTGGCCTCGCCGTCTCTTGCCGTGAGACCATCAGGTGCCCCAGCCACGGGTTCAACCTGTGACCGGCGTAGTTCTTCATCGCCCGCATCTCGGTCGCCGTGCCCAACGCGTCGGAAACCCGCTTGGCGGTCCGCTCGTCGTTGGTCGCGAAGCTGGCGCGGACGTGACAGTTGTCGAGGATGGCGTTGTTGGGCCCGTAGGCCTTCTCGATCTGATTGAGCGACTGCGCGATCAAGAAACTTTTGATGCCATAGCCCGCCATGAAGGCGAGCGCGGACTCGAAAAAATCAAGCCGCCCGAGTGCCGGGAACTCGTCGAGCATCATCAGGACTCGATGCCGACGGTCTCGGGCGTGCAAGTCTTCGGTCAGCCGTCGACCGATCTGGTTCAGCACCAGGCGGATCAATGGCTTGGTCCGCGAGATATCGGAGGGCGGCACGACGAGGTAGAGCGTCGTCGGGTAGCTATCTGCGATCAGATCAGCGATCCGCCAGTCGCAGCGGCAGGTCACCTGAGCCACGACGGGATCGCGGTAGAGTCCGAGGAACGACATCGCAGTGGACAGGACGCCGGAACGTTCATTCTCCGACTTGTTGAGAAGTTCGCGCGCGGTCGAGGCGACCACGGGATGGGCGCCCTGCCCGCCAAGATGCGCGGTGGTCATCATCGCCTTCAACGTTGCCTCGATCGGCCGCTTCGGGTCGGAAAGGAAAGCAGCGACGCCGGCCAGAGTCTTGTCTGCCTCGGCATAGAGGACGTGGAGGATGGCGCCGACCAGGAGCGAATGACTGGTCTTCTCCCAATGGTTCCGCTTGTCGAGGGAGCCTTCGGGGTCGACCAGGACGTCGGCCACGTTCTGGACGTCGCGAACCTCCCATTCCCCGCGCCGGACTTCGAGGAGTGGATTGTAAGCGGAGGACTTCGGGTTGGTGGGATCGAACAACAGGACACGGCCATGCCGCGAGCGAAAGCCGGCGGTCAGTTGCCAGTTCTCACCTTTGATGTCGTGGACGATGGCCGAGCCAGGCCAAGCCAGCAACGAAGGAACGACGAGGCCGACACCCTTGCCGGACCGGGTGGGTGCAAAACACAATACGTGCTCCGGTCCGTCATGGCGGAGGTAGTGACTATCGAGTTTGCCGAGCACCACACCATCCGGACCGAGAAGTCCGGCCGCTCGAACCTCTTCCGCATCAGCCCAGCGCGCCGAACCATAGGTCTCGATATTCTTGGCTTCACGCGCCCGCCAGACCGACATCCCGATTGCCACCGCGATCGAAACGAAGGTCCCCGACGCCGCGATAAAGGCCCCCTCGACAAAGACGTGAGGCGCATAGGCGTCGTAGACGAACCACCACCAGAAGAAGACTGGCGGGTAATAGATCTTGAAGCCTGACAGTTCGAACCAGGGCCGCCCAAGCTCCGATTGCCAGGCGAGCCGCCAGGCCGTCCACTCGGTTGCGCCCCAGATGGCCAGCAAAACGATCAGGCCGACAACGATCACCTGCCCCCAAAGGATTTTGGTTCCTGACATCCCGAACGCCCTTCCGTAACTGGATTGGTGAGATCGCTAGAGGCCGAGGTCGCGCTTCCGGCCAAAGCCCCATTCGATGCCGCCGCCGTCCTTCACGACGCCGGCAACGTGCTGGCCGAGCCTCTGTTCGAGTTCGCGCGACCAGGGCACGAGCTGGAAGCCGAGCCCATTGTCGATCATGGCGAAGCGTCCCGACGTGAGCGTCAGCCGCTGGCGATACGTGCCCGCCACATGCTCCCCGGACGCGGCGTTCACGTGAGACAGGCCGGTGCCGGCCGAGACCTTTGCTGCCACCTCGTCCAATTCACGTCGGCGCAACGTGTTCAAGAGGTCGCGCTGTAGGATGATGCGCTGGCCCTGCCGCCGCGCCAGGCCCTCCTGGATCAGACGCTCGGTCCGGGCTTCCATGGCTGCGCGGGTCTCGCGACCGAACCCGCCCATTGCGAGCGGCATGGGGTCGCGTTCGACCAGCCTATGGTCGAGCCAGGTCGCTCCCTTCGCGGTGACCTGCGCGGCAAGATCGAGATCGGAGCGGGTCGCCAGCACCATGGTCGGCCGCGGATCGTCGGCTTGACCGAAGCGTCGGACTTCGACGATTCCGCCGACCGGAGGCGCATGTTCGAAGGCCTCGATCCCGCGGAAATGCACGTGGTGCGCGCGTCCGTCTGTTCCGTCGATTACGGCGTAGGCCTCGCCCGTCAGTTCATCATGCAATCCCCGATCGACCAATCGTCCGATGATCTCGGACGCTGGCGGCCCGCCTTCGATGACGTAGTCGGCAACGCCACGCGCCTCTCCACGGTCGGTGAAGGCGCGGTGCATGGTCTTGATGATGTCGCCGCGCATGCCGAGGTCACGCAAGCGACGCTCGGCCTCGAGCCCGACCAACCATTCTCCTGGTGCGGCGGATGCGGCAAGGCCCATCTTCTCCAGGTGTTGAAGGCGACCGACCATCAGGCGCCGGATCTCGGGATCGGACTTGCCGGGATTCTCTGGGCGAAGATCGATAGTGCCGGTCTCATCGGTCGCCCGCCGAATCTCCCGATCGAGCCGCGTCCATCGTTCCGCGGTAACTTCCATCTCCAGCGAATTGCGGATTTCGCGCTCTGGTTTTGGACCCAGTTCGATGACGACAAGTTCCTCAGCGCGTGAGCGCAGGCCTTGGCTGATGTAGTCACGGGAGATCACGAGATCCGCCCCTTCCTCATCTACTCCCCGGACGAGAAGGTGGACGTGAGGGTTGTCGGTATTCCAATGATCGACAGCGACCCAATCGAGCCGCGTGCCGAGATCGGTCTCCATCTGCTTGGCGAGATCCCGGGTGAAGGCCTTCAGGTCGGTCATCTCGCCGGCGTCCTCGGGAGAGACGATGAACCTGAAATGATGGCGGTCATCCTGGCAGCGTTCTGCGAAGGCCGTGCCGTCAGCACTGTCGCTGCCGGCATCGAACATCTCGGCCCGCTCACCACTCCGGGTCACGCCGTCGCGCTTTAAGTATGAGAGGTGCGCGGTCAGTGGTGCTGAACGGAAGGCTCGGCCTTTATGACGAACCATGCGCGCCTTCACCACAACGCGCCGCGTCGAGCTGAACAATCTGGCGCGACTAAAGGACAGCCGGCCACGGCCAAACGTCGAGCGCCCATAGGCCGCCGAACGCCTGCCGGTGCCGGTCTGACCCGTGGTGTGTCCGGCTTTCTTCGCCGCGCGCAGCACCTGGTTGATGAAGCTCTTGGGCTTCGGCGCGCGGGTACTACGGATGCGTCCAGGCCGAATACGCAGATCACTGTCGCCCGCGCTCACGCCAGAGCCTCCAAACGATCAAAAGCGCACACGGTGCCGAAAACGCCTTTGATTGCATTCGTCAAAATGCGAGGCGCGGCACGCGCCCCGACCGACCGGCACGGTAGAACCCAAGCCATGCCAATGGCTTGCGGTTCGACCGGCGAGCCCCTTTTATCTCGCCGGTTTAATCGGTCGTCGGTCGTCTCGTTGGCTTGCTCTCACCCATTCTCGCTTCCTTTCGCTTTTGCGACAAGGCGCTCTGCGCCACGCCTGAACACGACGCGCCACACCAGCCATGAGTCCCGGTGCGCCGTGCAGGTTTCCGCGCTCAGCGACGGCGCAAGGTCGCTGCAGCAAGGCAGCGCGGATGTCGTCGTGGCGCAATTTTCCATCGGCAGGACGGACCCACATCACAAGCAATCCGGCGTGGTCCGGCTTGCACGTCACGTGCGTGGCCACAAGCAAGATAGCGTGCGTTCCGTCGTCGTTGATCTGCACCAGGTCTCTTCCGCTGTCGCGGAGCTCCGTGTTCAAAATACTACGCTGATCGGGTCATTGATCGGCAATCGGCTCGCGTTTGGTCATGCATGGGCTCCGAGCAGCTTGCGGTCCTTGGCGGCGGCACGTGCGCTCACGTCCGCCTTCGATGCGGTCGGATCGCCACAATAAAATGTGCCGTCGACCCACATCGCATGCATGATCACCGCAAGTTTGCGCGCCACCGCAACGGTCGCCTTGCGGTGGCTCGTGCGTTTGGCGATCGCAAGCCCCCATGTCTTGACCTTGTCCTTGCGCTTGAAGCGGGTCAGCAACGCACTTGCCGCCTCATAAAGCGCGCGCCGCACGTCGGCATCGCCCGCCTTGCTGATCCGCCCCTGCACGTCGATCGACGAGCCGGACTGCCAGCGCCGCGAGGTCAGGCCAAAATACGCCGCCACATCGCGCGACCGTTTGAAGCGCGAAGGATCGTCGACTGCGGTCATGAAGCTCAGGGCGGCTACCGGCCCGGGAATCTGCATGAAGCGCCGGCACAATTCATGGCCCGCCACCAGCTTGACCACCAGATCGTGCAGCCGGCAATACTCCTTCCACAGCGCAGCGCGCGCGTTCAGCATGGCGTCGATCAGCTCGCTGATCAGCGCATCCTGCACCACCGCCTCGCGCACTGCCTGCGCAAAGCCGCCCCGCCCGACCCGGTTCAGCCGGATGCCAAACACCTTCAGCGAGTGCCGGATCGCGTTCTCCAGATCCAGTAACTTGCGCTTCAGATTGCGCCGGTGCGTCAACAGCAGCCGCAGCCGGTAGCAGGCCGCGCTCTTGATATGCCCTCTTCTGAACCAGCCGGTGCGCATGATTTGGGCCATGCCGAGCGCGTCCGCCCGGTCGGTCTTGTTGCGTTGCGCCTTCAGCGCGGCGCGCACGTGGAGGGTCTCCAGACAGACCGCCAGCAGACCAAGCTTCACCAGTTCCGGATGCAGCCAGGGCGACAGCGAGCCCGCCTCGTGGCGGAGCCGCCGCAACCGGTCAAGATACGGCTTCAGCGCCGTCTTGATCGCGTCGGGATCGGTCACCACCGTCACCTCCAGCGTCACCTTGCCGTTGGCGTCCACCACGCAGATTGCCGTCTCGTCCATGCCGACATCCAGGCCACAGAAGAATTCCGTTGCGCGCCTCCCGCATTGCTGAAGCGGCGCAGTGTGCGCTTCATTCATCGTGAAGACCACTTGCGCTGCGGCCGCAACTCCCGGCGCAGACCGATTACGGGCGACAGTCGTCCCGTCGTTCTTTCCCACGGCTCCCGGGTTTCCGCCATCTCCCCTCTAGCGCACACCAGTGCTCGCCAGTTCACGTAGATGCTCATCGCATGTCTCCAGCTTCCGATTTCGCGATGAACAGGCCGGTCCCCCTGGGAATCATCGACGACTGGACGCGAGCGTCCGACGAAGCGAGAGCGCTGCTCGTGACGAATCCAGCCTGCCGCCGATCTGGAATGCTGTTGCGTTCCGATCGCGCGACGAAGAACGGTGCAGCGGTCCAGGAGAACTGGCCACCGGACTGGCCAGAAGCGTACCTAATTCCCAGCAAGCTCGCGAGATTTGTGACATAGGCTTGCGTCTCGGCTGGCAAGGAAACACCGGCGAGGTGCTTTTCGTAACGTGCTGGTCCGGCGTTGTAGGCTGCGAACGCACCGGGCGCGCCGTAGCGGTCCCGTAGTTCAGCCAGATACGCCGTGCCGGCCAGGATATTGTCGCGTGCATCGTAGGGATCGTTGCCGAGGTCGTACCGCTGGCGAAGCACCGCCCAAGTCTGCGGCATGATTTGCATCAGCCCCATTGCTCCCTTCTTCGAAGTGGCGCGCACGTCGCCAGCGCTCTCCAGCCAGATGACTGACCTGATCCAGCGCGCAGGCACGACGAATCTTTGCGAAGCCTGTGCAATGAAGGGAGCAAATGCGTTGTCGCCATGATCGTTCACTGGCGGGAGCGGCGATTGCTCCGCGGCGAGAGCGGCACAGCTCCAAACCGTCAGGGCGAAAAGCAGCGTTCCGACAGGCCGAAAACACGCTCCCGACAGACGGAAGCACGCCGTCGTGCTCGCGCCCGTCCAGGGTAAAGGTGCTTCGCGCCGGCCGTTGGGCCGCCCTGGACCGCCGCTGCGCGCAATAACCGCGCGATCCTTGGTCGGGACGGAGGAATGGCCCGGCAACTGATCGAACCGAGCAGTGGCAGAACGGAAGCACCAGCGAGGCACGGTCACTCCTCCCACGTCCATACGGGGAGCGCACGGCCAATGACCGCTGACGCAGGCAAAAATCCGAAGTATCGGCCATCCAGAGAGTCGCTTGACTGCCAATTCATGAGAAAGAGCTCACCGTCGCCGACCACGGCGCATCCTTCCCACTTCGGCAGCGGTCGCCCGCGTCCGTCGCGATCCCTCGCCTCGCCCACCGCAATCTCGTCGACAGAAATTGCGAGCCCGCTTCTGCAGACCGTCTGCCCTGGAAGCGCCAGCACCCGCTTGAGAATCGGGACGCCTGCGGGCAGATACCCATTCAGATCGAGAAAGGTCGCAAGCAGCTCGGGCGGCCGAACCGCGACCAGTTCCGTGATAAAGAACTGGTCCGTTGGTTGCAAACGATAGAGGCCAACCGGCACGCTGGTCGATGCATTCCAGATGTAGAGCGGATTTGGCCCCAGAGCGACCGGAGCAACAAGTGTGGCGACACCGCAAACCATCGCGATCAGCGCCTTTGAGCTGGGCGTCATCGCACAAACCTCTGCCGATGCAGCCAGGCCCGATGGCGCCCTTTCGTGTACGCGCGTGGCGTCTCGTTGACAGAGAGGCGGTTATGAACGTGATGCCAATGGTCGGGGGCGGCATCCGCCGGATCGATCCCAAGTCCCTCGACAACGTCGATCAGTTGCAGCACGCGCTCGACCTTGGGCCAGCCCGACAACCGCAGCAAACTCTCGCCGCCTGGCTTGACATAGGGGACCGTCGAGCAGCGCTCGCCTGGAGCGACCGCGCGCAGGATGTCGATGCGCGAAATGACTGTTCCGAAGTCGTTGGATGTCCAGCGAACGAGGGCGAAGATGCTACCCGGAGCAAATGACAGCACGCGGCGGTGTCGGTCGATCATCCTGTCTTCGACGGCGCGACCGAACCGAATCCGATTTTCGATACGCTTTTCGAGCCAAAAGACTTCGACTTGGGTGAGATCGTTCATGCCCGCGCTCCGTGATTCACAAACCGGGTTTCTGATCGAAAATCTGTCGAGACCAGCCTTCAGCCGGTCATAGTCTCGCGCACCGGTTCCGCGGCCGACAAACGTCAGGCTCTCGTAAGGCGTTGCAGCCATCAGGTGTGAGGTCTTCAAGCCTACGTCGCGTCCTTCGACGATCTGGGAAGTTGCCCAGATCAGGACGTCCGCATCCCTGATGGTCGCCATGTCGTGTTCCGGCACGGCCTCGATGCGCCCGGGCGGAAATCGATCGGCACGATGCGCTTTCTTTTAGCGAGCGAGAACAACGGATAAGCCATCAGATCCTGCGCGTCGCGTGACGCGAGATCGCCGGGCTGCGCCCGAAAGAGCTCAAGGTCGCGCTCGGAGCGATATGTGCGCCGCATTGTCACTGTCCTCGCGCTGACATCAGCGACGTTCCTGGCCCGCATACGGGCGCAGCGTCGGGTGCTTCTTGGCCGGCAGTACAGTCCCTTTGCCCGGATCAGACGTCGACGTTTTGGCACCGAGGTCGGCCCAGGCTTTCAGGTCGTCCAACGCATAGACGACGCGTCCGCCAATCTTCCGATACATTGGCCCGGTACCGAAAGTGCGGTGCTTTTCCAGCGTGCGACCGGAGAGGCCAAGGTAACGTGCGGCCTCCGGTGTACGCAGGAAGCGCGGCGGCAGGCCGGCCATTGGATCGGGCATTTGAGAACTCCAGGGTGACAGCACGGAGCCGATTTCGGCGCCGGCGTGTGTGCGGTCATCATGGAGAAGCGCGATGTCGGAGGGGGATGCCGAAGATTGAGGGGGCGATTTTCGATACCCCAGGCGGGTTGTGCTATTTGCCTGTGCGCCCGCGTCGCAGAATTTGGCGATAACCGCCGCGCACCAGCGCGAGGCCGGTTTGCACCAGACGGACGGTCCGATTGCGCAGATCGTGCGTTTTCCAAGCGCGGTCTGGAATGCGCTTCTTGCCAAACAGCGTCTCTGCGATGGCGCGATATGTGCTGCCGGTAGTTTGTGCATCGAGCGCGCGCATAGCTTCGCTAAGGCGTTCGCGCCTTTGTTTTGAAAGATCACGAAATGCGGGACCCGCCGTGCGCCCGTTCGTCGCGCGCCATAGCCGCCGCGCAGCATACGCGCGTTTCTCGAAATCACCGTCAAACGGCAGCTCGGCAGTATAATGAGCGCCGATGGCCGGTGGTTCATTCGACCAAACCCGGTGCTCCACCCCGCCGATGCGCAGCACGGCGTGCCAACCGTCAGCGGCGCGACGGATTTGGCCAACCGTGAGATCGAGCACCGGCTGAGACGCCGCGCCAGTGCTAAGAAGCGCCGCAGTCACTGCGACCGGTACGACGGTCGGCAGAACCTCGGGCGCCCAAAAGATCGTCTGTTCCGTAAACGACCTCAGCGGGTCATGGGCGAAAGCAGATGCCCCATTTCCTCCTAAACTCGGGTGTCACCTCGCCATCCGGGCTGTTGGCGATCATCGCTTCGTACTCGCGTCTATAATCCGCGTTGCGACGAAGACATTCCCAAGCGATGTCGATGATCTCTGCATCCCGAAGACTCTTATAGGATTCTGGCGACCGCCAGTCGAACTCAGGCATTGCTTCCGCCCCATTGCACACAGCTAACAAGGATTGCGGCGCAATAATTATGATCGAGAGGGTTGCAGGAAGACCCTAGTTTGTCACCACGTGGTGCTCCCAGATGACCACGCTTCGGCGGGAGAAGGCGATTTCTCAAAGAATGCCTCGGTCAACGGATTTCTTCTAATTCGACCCAGTGCCACGCAACAGACGTCCATGTTCGGTCATCCACTTCGCGCGCGCGAGATGACTCTGGTATGCGTTGCGCGCCCGGTCCGGCTCACACTCCGGATCGATATGCAGGACAATTCGAGCGACTTCCCGCCAGTCTGCGCCCTCACCCTCGGCTTGTAGAAGGCGAATGTACGTTACAACGTGCTCCTCATCGTAAGATGTCGGCGCTGGCCCGGCGGGAGCCAGGTCTGCCACGTTAGGATCGAGCGGAGGGATCTGCATGATCTGACGGTCGCGGAGTTTACTGTCTAACGATTCATAGGGCCGCACTTTGTTAAGTATATCGAGGTGCAATATACTGAACAAGCGGCATCTTTGCCCGCATGGATTTGCGGGAGACATTCGCCACTAACTTGCGTCGTCTACGCAATGCGAGGGGATGGTCTCAAGACGAACTTGCTTTGGAGGCTGAGATAAGCCGGAGCTATCTGAGCCAGCTTGAGAAGGGCGTATACTACGTCAGCATAAAGGTCATTGGCCGCCTTGCCGATAAGCTCGATGTCGAGCCTGATGAGTTCCTAAAACGGACGGCAAAGAGAAGTCGCGCTAAATAGGCGTGGCCCAACTCGCGAACCGAGCCAAAGACTCGGCGAGCGTCGGGCGCAAGTGCGCGTAGTCACCGCCGATCCGGCTGCGTACCCCCGCATGCCAGCCGTGTCGGCTGCGGGGCGAACCTGGCCAGCTGCGAGATGCTGCGTCACTGCCAATGGGCGACGCGGTCATTTCGATCGGAACGACGGTCGGCAGAGCCTTGGGCGCCCAAAAGACCGTCTGTTGCCTGAATGACCTCAACGGGTCATGGGCGAAAGCAGATGCCCCATCTCTTCTTGAATTCGGGCGTCACTTCGTCATTCGGGGCCGTTGGCGATCATCGCTTCGTAGTCGCGTCGGTAGTCCATGCTGCGACGAAGACATTCCCAGGCGATGTCGGTGATTTCGGCGTCCTGTAGGCTTTTGTAGAATTCCGGCGACCGCCATTCGAACTCAGGCATGGCTTCCACCCGCATGCACGCAGCTAACACTGCGGTGCAATAATCGTGAACGGACGAGTTGTAGGAAAGTCCCTAGTTTGGCAGCACGTGGTGCTCCCGGATGAGCACGTGTCGGCCGGATAAGACGATATCCGAATGGATGTTTGGTCGATGGGCTTCTTCTAATTCGACCACGTGCCCCGTAGGAGACGCCCCTGCTCGCTCATCCACTTGGCGCGCCCAAGATGAGTCTGGTATGCGATCCGCGCGCGCTCCGGATCGCGCTCCGGATCCTTATGCAGGATTATTCGAGCAGCTTCCCTCCAGTCCGCGCCATCACCCTCCGCCTGCAGAAGGCGAATATACGTAATGACATGCTGCTCGTCATAGACTGTTAGCACCGACTCTTTTGGCGCGACATCCGCGACGTCAGGATCCAGTTGGGGTTTGGTCATGAGAACTCCAACAAGCGTTCAGACCTCCTTAGAGGACCGAGGTTGATACGTCTCATTTTAGTCTCATTCCGATTCTGCCAGCGGACGATACGAAATACATACTATAGGAGATAAACCTCATAGTATGTAAAGACGCAACTTGCGCCGATGGACATGCGCAAGTTGGTCGGCCGGAATTTCGCAAGACTGCGGAAGCAGAAACGCTTCACACAGGAGAAATTCGCCGAAATGTCCGGCTTCACCCAGCAATATATCAGTGACCTGGAGCGCGGCCGCCGTAATCCAACTGTGGTAACCCTTTTCGAACTCGCTAGCACGTTGGGCGTCAGTCATGTTGATCTCGTCCTCCCCGACGAAGACGCGCGAAACGAACGATCAAAATCTACTAAGCGCAAGTAATCGAATCAGTAAAACCATCTTGAAGGATCGTGAACCCTGACTTTCGCTCACCGGGCTGGAGGTCCGGCCGGACGCAGACACGCGCTACCGCCGTCGATCCAGCTTGCCGGATCGCCGGCGGCGCACCATGCCTGGAATCAAGACCGCGCAACCGACGTCCGGTTACGCGGCCATGTCTTCAGATGGCGAGCTCCGTCAAGCGCCTTGCATTGCCCTCCAGCTCGAGACGAAGTCTCCTGGTCAGCCTTACCGTGCGCAAACGCAGTAATGCCCTGTACGAAATCGAGGATGCCTTCCGGCTTGCGATTTTCCTCGCCCAGAACGGTTTCGATGATTTTCGAGGCCTCGGATTTGGATGCTCTTCCTGCCTTCCCGCCAAGCGGCAACATAAATGGAAAAGGCCCCGCCTCGGAAGAGGCGGGGCCGATGACCCCTATCAGTCGCCGTTGCGGCGGGACCAGATCAGGGTGAAGCCCTCGTCGCCGTCGACCTTCACCAGCGAGGCGTAGATCGGGGCCGGGAAGCTCGGATCGTCGAGCTTGACCGAGAGGTATTCACGATCGCTGTCACGGGCGATCTTCTTCCAGGCGGCGCCGAACTCGGTCACACCGGCGAAGATGCGGTAATCAGGCGCCTTGTCGTTGTCCTTCTCGGATGCGGCGAACCTCGCCTTGATGTTCAGCGTCAGCGTCTTGATGAAGCCGATGTAGCCGTTGTCCGAAGCGGTGAAGGTGCCGATGGTAGCCATGGTAGTCTCCGTTGGTTGCTCGGGCCGCGCCCATCGCGGCCTCGATGGCGATCCTTGGCCCGGGGAGCGATCGGCCCGCACCCTTTTGGGCCCGCAGCGCCAGCGGAGGACGGCGACAAGCCTGCTTTTTTGTCTCCCGCGAGGAATGCCGCCCACTTCGCGGCAGGGGAAAAAAGCAGGCTTAAGCCGTTGCGGGAAGGCGATCGAGGCCTTGGCCGTCCCTCGGGCCTGATCAGCCCATTCGAGGTTGCGTTGGACGCGCGCCATGAACGAACTGACGAAGACAACCATGGCGGCCGACACCGACACAGCACAAGGACTCAGGCTGGAGATCGGACATATGCTGACGGTGGCGCATTAGCGACAAGGAAGGCTCACCTGGGAAAACGCGAGCGAACCCAATCGCATTCGCAGCGTACGGGATCGAAGGCAAAGCCGGAGTTGGTCGCCAGAAAGCGATCTCGATATTCGCAGTCATCACACGAACAAGGCATCCGACCTCAATGCTGCTGATTGACCAGCGCGACACAGCATTCCCTTGGCCTGCCGCGTACCTATGCGGAGCTTCGCCGGGTTGTCGCCAAGTCGCAGTGACGGTGCCGCAAGGGCCGCGGCAACAGCGCCGTCGTGGGAATGTGTCGTTCGCATGTTCTTTCGATCTGGCCGTCTTCAAATCCCAGGGGAGTGGCTGCTCTGGAGATGACGCCTTCGAAGAAGCAGCGCACCTGCGGCACGCTCGGCATCGTCGGCCAATGGCCTTTTCCAGCAGGGACTGGATCGCCAGATTGGCAAGCGGGGCAATCAGTGAATAATTTTCACAAAAATAACAATTTTTGAGTATTTTTCATGGAATGCTCAGACCCCGATGATTTTGGAGTTTTTCGCGAAGAAAATTCAGGAATCGGGAGTATTTTTCATGAATTTTAGCGCAGATGCACGATTTTCAGGGCGAGTGAGCGTTTTTCATGACCGGCGGCTCCCCGAGACAGCGGTTCCGGTCGGCTACGCCGCCCTGATCGACGCCTATGATCTGCCCGTCCCGGTTCCCCGGACGCTTTCGGCGATCGGCACCAAGCACCGCATTGTTGAAAAGGACCACTGGCACATCTATACGCCGCGCCACGCGCCCGAGGCCTCGCTTGAGGGGCATCTGACCTTTGCGCTCAAATACGAAGGCTTGGATCTCGCCCTCCTGAAGCGGCTTTTCCTCGCCGTCAAGGACGAAGACGTCGCCGAAATTGTGCGGCAGAAGCCTACAGGGGTCTACACGCGCCGCATCTGGTTCTTGTACGAATGGCTGCTCGGCCATGAGCTGAGGTTGCCTGCCGCAGACAGGGTCTCGTATGTGGATGCTGTCGACACCGACATCCAGTTCGCAGGTGCGGGGCAGAATTCGGCCCGGCATCGCGTCCGCAACAACCTTCCCGGCACGCCGGAATTTTGTCCACTCGTCTTCAAGACATCTGCGCTGAACGAATTCATCGCGCAGGACTGGAAAGATCGCGCGCGCGCCGTCGTGAGCCAAGTGCCGAAGGATCTGCTCGCCCGCACGGCCGCCTTCCTTCTGCTGAAGGACTCGAAGTCCAGCTACGTGATAGAAGGCGAAAGGCCGCCGCAGGATCGAATCCAGCGATGGGGCCGCGCTATTGGCGAAGCTGGTCGCGCACCGCTCAACGGGCAGGAGTTTCATCGCCTGCAGCGCCTCCTGATCGGGGACGAGCGTTTCGTCAAGCTCGGCTTCCGCAAGGATGGCGGCTTCGTCGGCGAGCACGACCGCGACACGCAACGCCCCATTCCGGACCATATCAGCGCGCGGCATGAAGACATCGCGTCGCTCATGGCCGGATTGATCGCTTTCGACCACAGCGCCGAGAATGACCTCGATGCCGTTATCGCGGCGGCCGTGCTCGCATTCGGGTTCATCTATATCCACCCATTTGAGGACGGCAACGGGCGCATTCATCGCTATCTGATGCATCATGTTCTCGCACGTCGGGGGTTCAACCCGGCGGGCGTGCATTTTCCTGTGTCCTCGGCCATCCTCGATCGGATCGCCGAGTACAAGAGCGTGCTTGGGAGCTATTCGGGCAGGCTGCTTTCCTGCATCCAGTGGGAGGCAACGCCAAGGGGCAACGTCAGGGTTCTCAACGATACGGCAGATTTCTACCGATTCTTCGATGCGACACCGCACGCGGAGTTTCTGTACGCCTGTGTGCGTCAGACGATTGAGCGGGATCTCCCGAACGAAACCAACTTCCTTGTCAGCTTCGATATGTTCCGCGCCGGCATTGCGAACATGATCGACATGCCGGAGCGGACGCTGAACAATCTATTCGGCTTCCTCAGACAAAATCAGGGCAAGCTGTCGAAGCGCGCAAGAGAGGATGAATTCGCTGCGCTTACGGAGGACGAGGTCTCAAAGATAGAACAACTATATGCAGATTCGTTCGGCCAAACCGGAGAGTAACCGATGGTACATCAGATTAGATCGGAGGCGCGGCTTGCGAAGAATATCTCTATCCAGCTCGACATCTCGATCCGAGCGAATCTCGATCTGGCGCTGGCAAAGGAAGACACTCGTCCACCGAATCGAGGCGGGTATCTCATGGAGCCAATCATAACTGCAGCGAAGAATGAGAGGGTCACGAGAGCAAAGGTCAGCCAGAAAAACACTGAGCCCAATAACCTTAAGGATAAATCCAAGGGCCAGCATGGTGGTGGTCTCGCACTCAAAGATGACCGATTATGCCTTCCACCATACGGCGCATTTCGACACATAGATCCAAACGCGAGACAAGAACCATTTCGCATGAAGTTCGCTTCGATGAGCGGGCTATCGACCTCTCGCGTTGCTTGCGCGAACCGATTTTCGGCAAGAGTCGAGTAAGACGGCGCTCACGCGCCGTCCTTGCCGAATTTCCAGACCGGAATCCCGAGTTTCTTCGCCTTGTCGGCGAGATTATCCTGTATGCCGGTCCCCGGAAAGCACATGATTCCCATCGGCATGACTGCCAGCATGGCGTCGTTGCGTTTGAATGGTGCAGCCTTGGCATGCTTCGTCCAGTCCGGTTTGAAGGTGATCTGCGACACCCTGCGATTGCTGGCCCATTTTGCAGCGATCAATTCAGCCCCCTTCGGCGAGCCGCCGTGAAGCAGCACCATGTCGGGATACTTCGCGTGGACCTTGTCGAGCCGGCCCCAGACGAGCGAAACGTCGTTGAAATCGAGTCCGCCGGTAAGGGCGATCTTGGGTCCCGATGGCAGCATCGCCTGGGTTTCTGCGCGATGCTTGGCGGCTAGGAAGTCGCGGCTGTCGATCATCGCGGCAGTGGGCGTGCGATGGCTGACCAGTGATCCGGCGCGAGGACGCCAGGGCGAGCCAGTGTGAAGCTCAAATTGCTCAGTAGCCAGGTCGCGGAACAGCTCCATGGCGTTGCGGCGTTCGACCAGTGAAATGCCGTCGGCGGTCAGCCTTTCGAGCTCAACGGATCGCACTTCCGAGCCGTTCTGCTCGCGTTGGCTCCTCTGCTGCGCCTGCTCATTGGCGTCGAGCCCGTGCTCGATACGGCCCACCGCGCGATGTAAGAGATTGACGGTCGACCAGAGCAGGCCTTCCAGATCGGGCTCAAGTCGGGTGTCGCTTAAAGTTGCCACGAAGGCGTCGAAGATATCGGCGACGGCGCCTGCGATCGCTTTACCTTCGGGCAACGGCCTTGGGTCGGGCTCGCCGTGGAACGGACGGTACCCGTAAAGCTGAAGATCACTAAGAATGCGGTCAGTCGGTGATGAGTTGTG
The DNA here is from genome assembly GCF_046718885.1 of Bradyrhizobium sp. UFLA01-814. Taxonomy (NCBI): domain Bacteria; kingdom Pseudomonadati; phylum Pseudomonadota; class Alphaproteobacteria; order Hyphomicrobiales; family Nitrobacteraceae; genus Bradyrhizobium; species Bradyrhizobium sp. UFLA01-814. The sequence goes on from NZ_JAQOSR010000030.1 coordinate 55,991, forward strand.
TCGGGGTTCGAACTCGATGTCGTCATGGTCGGTCGTCATGGTGAGAGGTCCTTTGCCGGATCGGCCGCACCCATCGCGGCCTTCGTGGCGATCACCAGACGGCACGCGGACCGAGCCAGAACCCCGGAGGCCTAAGCCGAGGGCGCCGAAGCGGAGCGGAGGATGGCCAAAACCCGGCTATTTTGCTTCGCGATGCAAAGGCCCGCAGGGCCGGCGGAAAATAGCCGGGCGCGGCCATTGCCGGGTCGGTGCGCTTGCTGTCCGATCGCGCTCTAGAAGGCCGGGGGCGACCGCTTCCAGCGACACCGAACTTGAGCCGATCGGCATGAAGCTATCGGGACCGAACTCGCCGCCGCTATCCCCGCTTGCTCGCAGCTAAAGACAAGAAGCGGACGGCGTCCTCTGGAACGAGTTGCTCGCATAACGTTGCTCGAAATTCCACGGCGGCCATGGCGCGTAGATCATCGTTGAAATCGTCGAGCCTCGGCGACAAAGTGAGCGCTTCAATGCCTGCGGCCTCGGCGCGGGTGGTCAGGCTCGTCGCCGCGCCCCTTCCGGCCGCATCCGCATCGCGAGCGATATAGAGCCGCCGCAACGACGGCGGGAGGAGGATGCCGGCAAGGTGATTGGCCGAAAGGGCTGCCACCATCGGCATGGTTGGCAATACGCAGCGAAGCGACAGCATGGTCTCGATCCCCTCGCCCGCCACCAGGACGTCATCAAGCGCTCCAAAGCGCACTGCGTTGCCCAAGAGATTACCCAATGCGCGTCGCGGCGTATCGACGAGTGCCAAGCTGCGCCCCGAGGGATGAAGCCAGGTGCGGTGTACGCCTGTGATTTGCCCCTTGAGATCGGTCACTCGGGCAATCATCGCCGGGCCGACCTCGATCTGCGTGTCTTCGTTGGGCCGATAATAGCATCGCGCATGGAAACGGAGCGCGCCTTCGTCATGGACGGGTTCGATACCGCGTTCTCGCAAGTAAAGTTGGGCGATGGTCCGATCAATCGGCTGCGACTTGGCAAACAGGCGACGAGCGGCCTCAGCGGATCTGGCTCGGATCGCCCCGCGACCAGGAATCGATGTCGGTTGGGGATTGGGCCTCGGCATACCGAGAAATCGTCGCGCCTCTTTCGCCACATCACGAAAATGAACCAATCCGCAGCTTTGCCGAATGATGTCGAGAAGGTCACCATGCTCTCCGGTGGCGGCATCCGTCCACTTGCCTGCAAGTCCCTGGAGCGTTTCGTTCAACCGTACGAACAGGGATCGACCGGGAGTGTTTCTGCAGTCTCCCACCACCCAATAACGTCCTTGGCGTCGGCCATTGGAGAGATAGTGTCGACAAACCGCCTCGGCATCACGCGACAGACGATGCGCCAGCTCGGAAGCATCAGGCAACCTTCTATCTTCGGAAACAACACGGGAGCGAAACGGCTTTGCCCTATCGGAAGTCTCTGTCATCTGAGTTCACCACGACGAGCGACCGAGAGCCTCTCTCTCGGCCTCCAACCCGTCACAGCGTTTCTCGCGCGCCTCTTCCTCTCGTCCGTCAGCAGGGCCTCATGATGCCACCTCCTCATTCGCGCCGGCCTGCCTGGTCGATGGGACCGCCGTGATTTCAGGAAGGAAGCCGAGCAGATAGTCAGCGGCCTTGCTCGCCTGCGACGCTGCTCGCAGAATCGCGCGGTTATCCTCACGCAGAACGTCGAGCCACGAACCGATATAATCAGCGTGCCGCACGGTGGGCGCGATGCCAAGTGATGTGCAGCAGAATGCGGCACAGAGTTCGGCGATCAATTCCTCGAAGGCGTATCTCTTGGTGTCAAAGGACCCACCAAGGTCGCGATCGAGGCGGGAAGCGTGGCCGCTAGCGTGGCCAAGCTCGTGGAGCGCAGTGCGGTGCCAGTTGATCGGCTCGAAAAAGGCCGCTGGTGGCGGCACCTGGACGTAGTCCTCCACCGGTGCATAGAACGCTCGAGTGCCTCCGACGCGAAAATCGATACCACTCGCTCTGATCAACGCCTCGACCGTCGGCTCGATCATGCCAAGTCGCCACGGCGGTGCAGTGGTCGCAATTTCTGCTGGGAGTACGCATTGATCGGTATTGAAGACGGTAAAGCGCTTCAGGAATGGAACAGCGTGCGCCTCCTCGCCGGTCTCGGACACACGGCGCTTTTCATCAGATGGTACGAAGCGATCGGCATAAACCACAATAGTACCCTGCTCGCCTTTGCGGACATGGCCACCGATTGCAAGCGCCTGACGATAGGTCAGCCAGCGTTGGCTTGAAAATCGGCGCTCCCGGGCTGCACTCCAGAGTATTAGTATATTAACTCCGCTATACGGACGACGTGACGCGGCATTCTCGGGCATGGCTAGCGGCGCCGTCCCAGCCGCAGCGTCCCAAGGCTGAACCCAGGGTACATGGCCGGCCTCCAGTTCGGCGATGATTCTGTTGGTAATTTCGTCATACAAGCTCACCCGGTTCTGGCTGGCGCGCACCGAGGGATGATATTTGGACATCGCGGTTCTCCGCGACGGGCGCCGCGAGCCTCTCTCGCAACATTCAACCCGTCACGACCTCCAGCGACCGCACTCTTCCTCTCTATGTTCGTTTTCGCGCTTGCGCGGCGCAGGTTGGTGTCTCCGGTGCCTCCATCGCGTCAGGGATGGAAGCCCGAAGGGTGAAAACCGGGCGAAGCCCGGCGTTTCAGCGCAGCCGACAGCCCGGCCCGAAAGGGCGACGCCCAGCCGGACCGACACAAGAGGCTTCATCGTCAGTCAGTCTGCAGTACGTAGCGCTCGGTACTCATGCCCTGTCTCTCATTCCAATCTGTCCCCCGAGAAGGATCTCGTCGATTGGAGCAGCTACCGTCCCCCGCCATTCCGACAAAGGAGCGCTTGTTTAGACCCCCAAACGTCGGATCATCGATAGGACTTGTCGGAATTCGAACTGACAGCCCGCAAGAATCATATGCCTCTCAACGAGCGGATTATCCGCGCGCCCCGCCGAATTTTCTCTCGACGAATTGCCATCGAATATTTCAAACCTCAAGCAGGGCTTCAACGACTTGAGGCACCGTTGAATATTGGCTCAATCGATGCCCGGCACTTTTTCGCACTCAAGGCCCGCCGATCACCGCACCAATTGTTGATGACTCTTTTCCTCGCGGCCTTCTCGTGAGCATCCATGTGACTGGAGGGCAGCATGAAGGCCACAAGGTAGCGGCGAATTTGACTTTGGATATCCGGTTTCGTGCTTCCCGAGGCGTTGCACGAATAAGGCCCCTCATCCAGGGATGATGACGCCATTCTACTGAATTCGGCACCGAGATCGTTGCAGCATTGACGCGCGAGCTAACGCCTATGACATCCCGCTCCGCTCTTCCTGCTCGTTATCCACCCATCGGCGCCTGGCCTGCACTCATGCTTGCCGACATGGCCGCCGCCTATTTGGATTTCGCAAATACCCATGAACTCGCGCGAGCCGTAGGCCGCGGCGAGGCGCCGCCTCCAATCGGCTATCGTGGAATTGCGCGGGCGCGGCAACCGGTCTGGTCAAGAGCCGCGATTGATGATTTTGCCGCGCCCCGTAGAACTACCAATTTGGATAGATCAGAAGGCGAGGATTTGGCCTCCCTAGCAAGACGTTAAGGTTGCGCTACAATGAAGCT
>NZ_JAQOSR010000310.1:0-4860 GCF_046718885.1 Bradyrhizobium sp. UFLA01-814
GCAATGCCCTTGCGGCCTTGCTGTACGGAGTGCACGCAGCAATCGACATCGCGTTAACAGGCATTCCAATAGACCTTTCTGGAGAAGAGGGTCATGACGATGATCTTGAGATCGAGAAGGAATGACCAATTGTCGATGTAATACAGGTCGTGCTCGACACGACGTTGCATCTTCTCCAAGGTGTCGGTCTCGCCGCGATAGCCGTTGACCTGTGCCCAGCCGGTAATGCCGGGCTTGACGTTGTGGCGGCGCGAGAACGACGAAATCAGCCGGGCGAAGCTCTCGTTCTGCGAGGTCGCGTGCGGACGCGGTCCGACGAGTGACATATCGCCGACCAGCACGTTGAAGAGCTGTGGAAGCTCATCGATATTGCTGTGGCGCATGAAGCGCCCCAACCGGGTCACACGTGGATCGTGCCTGGTCACCTGCTTGAAATTGTCGCCGTCCTCCATCACGGTCATCGATCTGAATTTCAGCACGCGAATAGTTTCGTTGTTGTAGCCGTGCCGCGTCTGACGAAATAGTACCGGCCCGGGGGAATCGAGCTTGATTGCGAGTGGAAGGATGACGAAGAGGGGACTGATGATGATAAGTCCAACAGTTGCAGCCGCGATGTCGAAGGCTCGTTTGATTGCCCGGTGGAACGGCGTCAGCGGAGACTGGAAGATCCGCATCGTCACCATGTTGCCGAACTGCGTGATGCGCGACACGGCCATGAGGTCGATTGCGCCGACCGGGACGACGTGAACGTCAACCGGGAGCTCCGACAGGGCGCCGGCGAGCGCGAGGGCAGCCGGAACATCCGACTCCGAGGTCAGAATGACAATGTCATCCGCTCGCAGCGGCCGGCACTCCGCGATCAGTTCGCGGACATGGGATCGTACCTCCGCTGCCGAAGCGCCAGTGCGAAAGGTCGGCAACTCGAACGAGCGAATGGTCCGAATTCCGGTGGCGCTCACTCGTCCGGAAAAATTCAAGCAGTGGCTCGGTTCACCTATGAGGATGACGCGCCTGGCGTCGATCAGTCCGGATGCGATGGCAGGTTGCAGCAACGAGAAGCATATTGCCCGCGCGCAGAGCACCATGACGATGACGCTTGCTGCCTGGGCCATCACGGTCGCGCGCGAGTAGCCGTCCGAGATCTTGAGAAGAAATATCGTCGAGATGAAGAAGGAGAATACGAAGAAGACGGCGCTGACGCCGCTCCACATGAAGATGTGCCGGGGCTGCGTCTGGATCCGCGAATACTGCCGCAGCCCAACGGATACGAGCAGCTGCAACGTGGCAATCAGAATGGATTCCAGGATATATTTGGGAGTGTCCGGATAGTCGAGCTGAAGGACCAGTCGATAATAGAGGACGGCAGCGGCAAATGCCCCAACGGCTACGAGGACGAACTCGGCGCCTGCGGCCAATACCAGCAAGGCGGCCAATCGATTCTTGCCAATGTCAGCCGGAATTGCCTTGCGGCCAGTGACCGAATGCGCCGAACGCTCGGTAGGAGCCGGCGAATTGGTGAAAGACGCATAACTCACCGGTTACTCCCAAGCAGTCCGTCAAGCAGTCCGTCCCCCTGACAAAAACAATAGCATTCGGGTCAGGAGGCAGACTGGCAATAAATGGGTAGCCGGGAGTAACTACGATGGTCAGTTGAGCCGAGGCGCTGCGGGTTTAGATTGTCGATCAATCAGTGAGACCGAGCCATCGAGCACGCCATGCCGAACGCCAAGCTGCGTAATTTCTTTCATCTTGACAACCGTGGCGGTCAATCCGGCCGTTGTGTCAGATGGGGCCTGGTAGCTGTTGGCCTGACGATTTCCGCTCAGGCGAAAGCCGAATATCGAGTGAACGTCGGAGATGTTCTGGAGGTCGCGGTAGCCGGCGTGCCGGAGCTGCGGCAGCGTGCTCCGGTCCAGGTCGATGGCAATATCTCGTTGCCGCTGGTTGGGATGGTTCCGGTCGCCGGCCTGCCGTTGCAAGAAATTCGGGCCAAGGTCGGGGCCGCACTGACGAGCAAGGTCTTTCGACAGAGGACCGTGGACGGCCGCGAGGTCGTGGTCGTGATAGATGCAGATCAGGTCACGGCAATCGTGGCGGAGTACAGGCCTGTTTACGTCAACGGGGACGTATCGAAGCCGGGCGAGTACCCTTATCGTCCGGCGAGCACCGCGCGCCAGCTCATCGCCATGGCGGGTGGCTACGACATCATGCATATCAGGATGAATAACCCGTATCTCGAGTCAGCTGACTTGAGAAGCGAGTATGGATCGCTCTGGACAGAACTCGCCAAGGAACAGGCGCGTATGTGGCGCATCAAGAGCGAACTCGGGGAAGGGACGCAGATCAACCCAAGCGCTTCTCTTGCCGACGTGCCCATAGCCCGGTCGGCGGTTTCGGAAATCGTCAATGCGGAAGCCGAATATCTGAAGACGAAGCAGAGTGACTATCAGCAGGAAAAGGCGTACTTGCAGCGCAGCGTTCGGCAGGGAGACGACGAGGTCCGCGTACTATCGGAGCAGCAAAAGAAAGATGAAGAGGGACTTCAGTCCGACGTCGAGGACCTTCAGAAAGCGACCGACCTGTTCGGCAAGGGATCGTTGATCAGCCCTCGCGTGACGGATGCCCGTCGCGCGGTTCTGCTGTCGGCGACCCGGAGGCTGCAGACCTCTGCGCAATTGCTCCAGGTCAAGAAATTGCAGGACGAGTACGCCAGACGGTTGGCAAAGCTCGACGATCAGCGGAAGCTTGATCTGTTTCGTGAGCTGCAAGAGACCAGCTTAAAGCTCAATCAGATTCGCGAGAAACTGCAGAGCGTCGGCGAGAAGCTTCAGTACACTTCGATGGTTCGATCGCAGCTCGCACGGGGCGCCGGCAGTAAGCCGGATATTGTCATTATTAGAAAGAGCGAGAAGGGACCGGAACGGATTGTCGTGAACGAGGACGCTGAGTTGCAGCCGGGCGACACCATCGAGGTCTCGCTGCGATACCAGGATGGACCCGACGCGCCACCCCGAAAGCTGAGCAGTTCAAATGCCCCGGTCGTGATAGGCCGGTCTGAGGTGACCGCGGCAGACTCGCGGCGCGACAGCAGGTGACAAAGCCGGAAGCGATCGGCCCATCACGCGAGGCCGGGAATTTGCGCTCCCGTCGATCGCGTGAAGCGGCCGGTCAGCCCGCATCAGGGGCTACCTGGAACTGGAAGACACGAGCAGCCATGGAGTTTGATTACGCTCATCCGCATATTTTATGGCCTATCCGACGGTGGCGCCGCTTAGGCACAGGGTAATTCTGCTTGATCTGAACCTTGAATATTTTGTGACCTTGACCGTTCTCGATCCGCTCTTCCGCTTCTCTGCGATCTAGAACTCACAGAAGGATGACCTCCTTGTGCGGCTTCGTTGGCATCTTTGGATTTAAGGATTCGATCGAGACGGTGCGCAGCCGGGCGCTCGAGATGGCCAAGACGGTCAGGCACCGCGGGCCAGACTGGAGCGGCATCTACTCCAGCGACGGCGCAGTGCTCGCGCACGAGCGCCTTTCCATTGTCGACGTGGAGCACGGCGCTCAACCCCTTCTCGACGTCACCGCGGGTCGGGCGTTGGCCGTGAACGGAGAGATCTACAATCATGTCGCTTTGCGCGAGGCACTGAAGCTGCCGCACGCTTGGAGGACGAAGTCCGACTGCGAAATTATCCTCTATCTCTACGACGAGTACGGCCCTGCCGTGTGCAATATGCTGAGTGGAATCTTTGCGTTTGCCCTGTTCGACGAGCGCAGTGGCGATTTCTTCGTCGCCCGAGACCACATCGGCATCGTTCCGCTTTACATCGGATGGGGTAGCGACGGCACGACTTACGTCGCGAGCGAAATGAAAGCTCTCGATGGCGTATGCGAGACGATCCGGGAGTTTCCTCCGGGACATCATTACAGCGGAAGGGCCGGACAGTTCGTCAAGTGGTATGATCCACAGTGGGCACATACTCTTCCAACGAGGAAGGTATCCCTGCAGGAGCTCCGGACGTCGCTTGAAGCTGCGGTCAAGCAGCAAATGATGTGCGATGTGCCTTACGGGGTGCTTATTTCCGGGGGGCTCGACTCTTCGCTTATAGCGGCGCTCGCGGCGCGCCACCGCTTCAAGCGGATCGAGTCGGGAGAAACCGAAGAAGCATGGTGGCCGAGGCTGCACTCGTTCTCCGTCGGCCTCGAAAACTCACCTGACATGAAGCATGCGCGAGACGTGGCGGCTCACATCGGCACGGTCCATCATGAGATTGTCTTTACCGTGCAGGAAGGGTTGGACGCATTGCCGGACGTGATCCGGCACCTGGAGACCTTTGATGTCACCACCATTCGTGCCGGCACGCCGATGTACCTCATGGCGCGCAAAATCAAATCGATGGGCATCAAGATGGTGTTGTCCGGAGAAGGCGCTGACGAGGTATTTGGCGGCTATCTCTACTTCCACATGGCACCATCAGCGGAAGAATTCCATGAGGAGACCGTCCGGAAGATCTTTGCGCTCAGCAAGTATGATTGCTGTCGCGCGAACAAGGCAATGGCGGCTTGGGGGGTCGAAGCTCGTGTGCCCTTCCTGGACAAGGAATTCCTGGACTACGCAATGTCGATAGACCCCGCCGAGAAAATGTGCCCTGGGGAGAAAATCGAGAAGGGCATATTGCGGGAAGCATTTACCGATCTGTTGCCGCAAGCGATCTTGTGGCGTCAAAAGGAGCAGTTTTCCGACGGGGTAGGGTACAGCTGGATTGAGAGCTTGAAACATCAAGCCGAGAATAAAGTCTCGGATCAGATGCTCGCAGAGGCGAGCAAGCGCTTTCCGCGGCAAACGCCGACGTCCAAGGA